>NZ_CASEGO010000134.1 GCF_949287625.1 uncultured Brachyspira sp.
TGTTGCCAGCTTTTTTTATACGAGTTTATCGCTAGCAATAATAATAAAAAAGCTTTCTATAATGTTATGAAATAATAATATTAATTAAGCATTAAATAAGAATTTTGCTTTAAAGCTTTACAAGAGGTAATAACAATATTCCGTTATTATCTTTTTTTTTATATTGTGTATATAAAGATAAAAATTATTTGCCTCTGGAAAGTTTACTTTACAGAGCCTTAAAGCAAATAATTTTTATTAGCAATAATAAAAAGCTTTTTTAATTCTCTTCTCATTCCCACCCTATAAACTTTATAAACTTACTATGTTATTTATAGCATATTTTTATATCTTTACTTTAACTGTTATCTTAGCACCCACCCAAGTACGTTTTTAATTTTATAATATTATTCAACGCACGGTTAACTTTATACTTATAAATAATAAAAATTAGAATTATCGATTAATCCATATTAAAAAAATCCGTTCTACGTGCGTATAGGAAAGTACAATTTTAAATCACGCTTTGGGCGGGGTTACTTTTGAAGTGTTGGCTTAATGATTTTATTAAAGTAAATATTGAAAAATAAAGTATTTAAATCTAAAAGGGCGGGGATTAAAGTAAAGTTTAAAAATTTATTTTAACTCCCACCCCATAAATTTTTTAATTCTATTTGTTATTTATGAATGATTTTTATCTTTTAGCTTTCACTGTTATTCTGTCTGCCCACCCAAGTGCTTTCTATCTATAATATTATTAATATATATTTTACACAACATATAAAACAGTTTTAAAACAAGTTTAATAAAAAATATTCATTTTCACTTTGAAAAAATAAAAAATATCAATATAATTAATATATATATATAAGTGTTTTTTATTTTACTCTGATAATATTAGAAGAATATTATATATAAATTAATAAAGGAATAATTATGAGCGATAGATATATAGTTTGGGAAGATAAATATAAGACAGGATATAAAAGAATAGATGATCAGCATCAAGAATTAATAGAAATTATCAATGATTTATATGATTGTATGGAAAATAGAGATTCAGAAGATGAAAAACTAAAAAAAGCTTTAAAAAATGCTCTTAAGAAAACAGTAGATTATGTTTCATATCATTTTTTATGTGAAGAGAAGATTATGAATGCTATAAAATATGATAAAATAATACCGCATTCATCATATCATAGAGAATTTACAAATACTATTTATAAATATGTTCAGTCTTATGAAGACGGTTCTCTAAAGGCTATAGATGATTTAGTAAAATATTTAAAAGATTGGTTTTTAAATCATATCTTAGTTACAGATAAAAAATTTGTTGCTGAAGTAAAGGAAGCATTAAAAAAACTTTCACAGCAATAGAAAATGGGAGTTTCTTCTATTATGAGTATAAATAATGAAAAAATTGAATGGATAAAATGGGACGATAAATATAAGATAGGCTATAAAAGAATAGATGATCAGCATAAAGAACTAGTAAATATTATTAACAGCTTATATAATTGTATAGGCTACAGCAGTTCGGAGGACAAAAAATTAAAAGAGGATTTCAAGAATGCTCTCAAAAGAACAGTAGATTATGTTTCATATCATTTCTCTTATGAGGAAAAAATTATGACTGCTATAAAATATAGGAAACTATTAGAGCACTCTTCCGCTCATAGAGAGTTTACTCAAACTATTTATGATTATGTTCAGTCTTATGAAAACGGTTCATTAGAAGCTGTGCATAATTTAGTTAAATATTTGAGAGATTGGCTTTTAAATCATGTATTAATTTCGGATAAAGAATTTGTTATGGAAGTAATAGAAACATTAAAAGAACTTTCACAGCAAAATAATAATGAATAGGAGTTATAAAAATGTATAATGGAGTTTCTGTAAAAAAGCCTTGGATTAAATGGGATAATCAATACCAAACAGGCTATAAAAGAATAGATGACCAGCATAGAGAACTTGTTAATATTATTAATGATCTTTATGAAACAGGTGTTGTAGGAGATCTTAGCAATGAATATGTAAGAAGATCTTTCAATGCTATTATTAAAAGAACAATAGACTATGCTACTTATCATTTCTCTTATGAGGAAAAGATTATGAAGGCTATAAACTATTCTATAGCAAAAGAGCATATATCTAAACATAGATCTTTTTCTATTAAAGTTGTCGAAGAAGTTAATAAATATGATAATGGGGATAATATGGTTATAGAAGATTTTATTAACTTTCTCAAAAACTGGCTTATTAATCATATTATAGTTGAAGACAAAAAGTTTATATATGAATTAAAAAACTCTTTAAAAACAATATGTCAAGATGATTCTGATGAAAGCGATGATGAATAAATAATTGATAAAATTTAATAAAAGCCTTAAAGTATTAATCTAATATTTTAAGGCTTTTTAATATTCTCTCACTTCAAAACCCAGAATCACTATAAAAGTTACAAATATTTTTCAATTTCTGTAAATGCCACACCTGCTTTTTCCCCTATGTAAATATCAACTATAGAATTAGTAAAGCTGGAAGGTGCAGGATTAATCTCCATAATTTTAGCACCAGACCTCTTAGCAATATGAGGAATCTGAGCTGCAGGCATAACCTCCCCACCTGTTCCTATTATAATAAATAAATCGCTTTTCTCAGCATCTTCTATAGAAGAATTAAAAGCTATTGCAGGAAGCTGCTCTCCAAAAAATACAAAATCAGGCTTTAATATAGAATTACATTTTTCACAAGTTGGAGGATCCATTGAGAGTATTTCTTTTGTTATTTTGTATTTTGTTTTGCATTTAGTACATACTGCATATTTGGCTGTTCCATGAAGTTCATAAACTATTTTACTTCCAGCCTCCTGATGAAGATTATCTATATTTTGAGTAATTACGCTACGCATTATACCCATCTTCTCTAAATTGGCTAATACTATATGTGCTTTATTAGGTTTTACATCAGTAATAGGATCATAAAAAACTTTTTTTAATGAATTCCAAGATTCTTTCTGATGCTTCATAAAATAAGATATTTCAGCGAACTGACTTCCATGCTTCTCCCAAAGCCCATTTTCTCCTCTAAAAGGCGGAACTCCGCTTTCTACACTTATTCCAGCACCTGTAAATGATACTGCATATTTAGATTCTTTTATAATTTTGGCTGCTGACTGATAATCTGTCATAAAATCCCCCCTACTCTTTATAATATATTATATAATGATAATATATTTTTTGCTATAATTCCGATAAAAAAATTTACTTCTACATTTATCTATTAGTTTTTTAATTTCTTAATATAAATTAATTCCAAATTATTATATATATATTTTATTTATACCTGCTATTATTCACATTTAATTAATGGTACTGTTATAAAAATAAAGTCAGAGACCATATATAGTAAATATTACTAGTAAATAATAATACTTATAAATAAAATAATATTTAATTTAATAAATTTTATTTTATTTATATAAAAAATATTATTTTGCATAATAATAAAGTCCAAAAAAAATATTAATTAATGTTCTTAGATTTATATTTTATTTCCCATAAAAAATAAATTTAGCTATAATATTTATTGACAGATAACTTTATTATGTTATAATTAAACAATATTAATTATTTATCAATATAAAAATTATTTTAAGGACATATTATGATTAGCAGAACACAAATTATGCGTCTACTAAAATATAAAAACGCTTTAAGACGTATGAAGAGTTTCGGATTTATAAAAGCATACTCTAATAATTTAGGAGACGCAATAGGAATTACATCTGTACAAGTAAGAAAAGACTTCTCACTATTTAATATATCTGGAAATAAAAAAGGCGGATATAATATCGATGATTTACTTGAACAAATTGACAGCATATTGGGAAAGCAAATTTCTCATAATATCATATTAGTAGGATATGGTAAAATAGGAAAGGCACTAATTAATTACAGAGGCTTTGAAAGTGAGGCTATAAAAATAATAGCAGCATTTGATCATAACCCTGATAAAATAGACAGAAATGCTCCTACTCCGATACTTCCTATTGAAGAATTAAAAGATTTTATCATAAACAATAAAATAGAAGTAGCCATATTAACTGTACCAGATTTGGAAGCTCAAAGAATGTTTGATGTTATTTGTAATGCAGGTATTAAAGGTGTGTTAAACTTCGCCCCTATTAAACTTTTGGAAAGACCTGACTGTATTATTAATGATGTAAATATTGCAGATGAGATAGAATCTTTATTCTACTTTATTAATGATGTTAAAGAAGCTGTTCCGCATAAAAAACATAGAGAAAAATCTGAAAAACAGCAGTAAAAATCATTTAATAAAAAATAAAAGGGACTGTATTTTTATACAATCCCTTTTATTATATTTGTTATGCATTATCTATTGTAAGTTAAGCTCGCTCTAGTAAGCAAATCCACAACTTCTGTATTGCCGTTTTCCATAGCATACATTAACGCTGTTTTGCTAAACTTATCTAAAGTATTTAAGTTAGCTCCTGCATTAATTAAATATTCTACTGAAGCATAATCTCCATTTTCAGCTGCAAACATCAAAGCTGTTTTTCCGTCATTATCAGCTATATTTAAATCAGCTTTACTCATAACCAAAGCATTAACTGCATCGCTTTTTCCTGCAATTGCTGCCCATATTAAAGCTGTTCTTCCGTCTCTCATTTTGAAATTAATATTTGATTTTCCTATTAAAAGAGAAGAAATAATATCTGTCAATCCTAATGTAGAAGCTAAAGCAAGCGGTGTAATATTACCATAAGGTCCGTAAGAGGCTACAATATTAGCATCAGCTCCCCTCTCTAATAGAATTTTGGCAACTTCATTATTTCCTCTAGCTATGGCATAAAATAAAGCATTAGCTCCATATTCATTTATATAATTAATATCGCTTCCTTTATCTAATAACAATCTTACTATTAAATCATGATTATTAAAAGCGGCAACCATTAATGGTGTCATATTATAATTAATACCGTCATTATTTCCGCTTCTGTAAGTTCCTGTTGTTCTCAAATCAGCTTTGGCATTAACTATCATTTCTACAATACTATAATAACCCTTTCCTGCAGCCTGTAAAAGTGCTGTTGTACCGCCGTTTATTTTTATATTAGGATTAGCATTTTTAGCAAGCAGATAAGAAACTATATCAACATATCCTGCATCTGCTGCATAAGTTAAAGCTGTTTTGCCATGTATACATGTAAGATTAACATTAGCATTTTGAGATAACAGTAAAAGAACAGCGTCTTTATATCCTTTTGAAGAGGCTATTATCAAGGCATTATGTCCCTGATTATCTCCGAAGTCTATAAAGTTAGAAACAGGTCCTTGAGAAATTAATCTTCTTATACCATTAGTATCGCCTGTATTGGCATACTCTAATAACTGATCTAATCTTCCTGTATTAGGAGTTTGAGCAAATAGAGCAAAAAATGTATTAAAAAATATTAAAATAAGACATAAATAACGCATATTTAATTCTTCCTTAAAGTATAGAATTTTAGCTGTTATCAAATTTCGGAATGATATATATTAATTATTAATGGCTTTGCAATTTATTTTTAGCCAAATTGAATATTATTTTTTTTATATCATATTTATAATTACGCACGTATAGCGTACTTTATTTATATAAATTAATTTAAAATACTGATTTATCCTATATATAAGATTTCATTCTACGTGCGTTAAGTATATTACAAAATTTAAAAAGCACTTGGGTGGGCAGCCAGAATAACAGTTAAAGTAAATATATAAAAATAAGCTAAAAATAACAGATAATATTCAAAAATTTAGAGGGTGGGAATTAGAATAGATTTTAAAACTTTACTTTAATCCCGCCCTTTCAGATTTAAAAGCTTTATTTTTATATTATAGTATTAATTAAATCTATAAGCCTATATTTCTTTAAGAGCACCCACCCAAAGCGTAATTTAAATTTAAGGATTTCCCAAACGCACGCATAGCTAATTTTTAAAATATTAATTAATTTATAATTCTAATTTTTACTACTTATAAGGATAAAGTTAACCGTGCGTTGAATATTATCATAAATTTAAAAAACACTTGGGTGGGCAGCCAGAATAACAGTAAAAACTAAAGTATAAAAAGAAGCTAAAAATAATAGTATAAAATTAAAGAATTTAGAGGGTGGGGATTAGAATAGATTTTAAAACTTTACTTTAATCCCGCCCTTTTATATTTAAATGCCTTATTTTTATATTATAGTATTAATTAAATCTATAAGCCTATATTTTTTTAAGAGCACCCTCCCAAAGCGTAATTTAAATTTAAGGATTTCCCAAACGCACGCATAGCTAATTTTTAAAATATAGATTGATTAGCAAATTTAATTTATTTTTTATATAAGAGTCAATTTAACGTGCGTTGAAGAATGTTATAAATTTAAAAAATCGCTTGGGTGGGCAGCCAGAATAACAGTTAAAGTAAATATATAAAAATAAGCTATAAATAACAGATAATATTCAGAAATTTAGAGGGTGGGAATGAGAAGAATTTTTAAACTTTATTTTAATTCCCGCCATTTTAGATTTAAAAGCTTTATTTTTTTAATTGGTTTTGATTAAATCTATAAGCCTATATTTCTTTAAGAGCACCCGCCCAAAGCGTGATTTAAATTTAAGGATTTCCCAAACGCACGCAGAGCTAATTTTTAAGATATAGATTGATTAACAAATTTAATTTATTTTTTATATAAGAGTCAATTTAAAAGAAATTTATAGGGTGGGAGTGAAAATAAGTTTTCAAAATATAAAAATAATTCATAAATATATAATATCTAATAATAAAACGTTAATTTTATAATAAAAATCTAAAAAATATATTATTAATGTATTTTTATTTGGTTATATTTTAAGAGTATGTAAAGCACATAATATTATTTTTAAGGTCATTTATTTATGAAAGATATATACAATAAAATAATAAGTGAAAAACATATAGGAAAAGAAACTAATCCAATCAATCAAAAAGATATACTTTCTTTGGCAGGTCATTATTCAAGAAATTATGAAAATAAAAGCAACGGCATAGGACTTGTAATTGTCAATGTTCAGAGAGATTTTATAGACCCAAAAAAAGGGGCTTTGCCAGTAAAAGGATCAGTTAAAGATGTTAAAAGAATAATACGGTTTATTTATGAAAATTTGGAAGATATATACTCTATTTATACGGCAATGGATACACATTATTATGATTCAATATTTCACCCTTATATGTGGCAAAAACCTAATGGTGAAGAAATAGAGCCTTTCACTGAAGTAACTTTAGATAAAATTAATTCTAATGAAATTATACCATTATATAAAAAAGAACAGATAGCATATGTAAAGAAACTTAAAAAGGAGAATATGAAGAATCTAATGATATGGCCGTATCATTGTCTTTATGGTACAGATGGCTGGCTTATAGAAAAGCAGCTTAATAATATGCTATTATTTTTTGAAAGGGCTAAAGAAACAAATGTCAATAAAATAATAAAAGGCACAGAACGATTTACTGAGATGTATGGAGCCATAAAGCCTGAAATAGTAACCCCTGAAACTAGATTCTTCGATATGGCTTGGGTATATGATTTGAAAAATTATAAGAAAATATGTATATGCGGAGAGGCTAAAGATTTAGGACTTTATGAAACGGTTAAACAGATTTATATTATGTACTCTGGAGATAAAAATATCACCAAAAAAATTAATGTAATGATGAACTGCGGAAGTTCAATATATGATAATAAAAATATTAATAAGAAATATGAAACTTTATCTGATAAATATGGTATAAAATTGATAGAAGTTTAACTAATAAAGTTATACTTTTGACTTTTTTAGTAAAAGTTGTATACTATAAAAATAAAAAATAATACAATAAAAAGGAGTGTAAAATGAAATGATTTGCTATGAAAAAGATAGGTGAAACAGGTTGGGTTGAAAAAGAAATACCAGCTTGCGGACCTCTTGATGCTATTGTAAAACCTTTGGCTGTAGCTATATGTACTTCTGATATACATACTATAGCAGGTGCTATAGGTGATAGGAAAGACATGATTTTAGGTCATGAAGTTTGCGGCGAAATACATGAAGTCGGATCTTTGGTAAAAGATTTTAAAAAAGGCGATAGAGTATTAATTACTGCTATTACTCCAGATTGGAGTACAGTAGAAGCACAGGCTGGATATTCTATGCACTCTGGCGGTATGCTTAATGGCTGGAAATTTTCTAATGTAAAAGACGGAGTATTTTCTGAATATTTCCATGTTAATGATGCTGATGGTAATTTGGCTTTACTTCCTGAAGGAATGGATCCTATAGATGCTTGTATGATTTCTGATATGGTTCCTACAGGTTTTCATGGTGCTGAACTTGCTGACATACAATATGGGGATACTGTTTTAGTTATAGGTATCGGACCTGTTGGACTTATGGGGGTTGCTGGTGCTGCTTTAAGAGGTGCTTCAAGAATTATTGCTGTTGGTACTAGACCTAAATGTGTGGAAGCTGCTAAAATTTACGGAGCTAATGAGTTTATCAGTTACAAAAATGGTTCTATAGATGAACAAGTATTAAAAATGACTAATGGAAAAGGTGTTGATAAAGTTATTATTGCTGGAGGCGGTGTTGAAACTTTCTCTGAAGCAGTTAAATCACTAAAAGCTGGCGGTAAGATAGGAAATGTTAACTATCTTGGTGAAGGCGATAATGTATTAATACCTAGACTTGAATGGGGTGTTGGTATGGGACATAAAGCTATATTCGGCGGTCTTATGCCAGGAGGAAGATTAAGAGCTGAAAAATTAGGTTCTTTGGTTGCTTCTGGAAGATTAAATGTTCGTCATTTAATTACTCATGTATATGAAGGCTGGGATCAGCTTCCTGAGGCTGTTAAAATCATGGGTGAAAAACCTGCTGATTTGATTAAACCTGTAGTAAGGCTAGCAAAATAATAAGAATAGAAAGTAATTAATAAATCGGGCTGGCATTTATTTTTATAAATATTTGTCAGCTCTTTTTATATAATCATACAATTAATACTTTAAATTAAATTACAGCTATGTTATAATATATTATGTAAAGTAAAAAGAATTATTTATTAAAAATGTTTTTTACATATTTAATATTTATAATATTTATATATTATGAAAAATAAAAATGGGGGTGCCTGATGGAATACGATGTAGAATATCTAAAAAATCAAACTTCAATCAATTATGATAAAACTCTATGCTATTGCAAAAATGTTTCATACAGAGATGCTTATAAAGCCATAGCTGATAATAAATTAACTTCTCTTGATGAAGTTGTGGAAAAAACTCAGGCTTCTACTGGATGCGGAGGCTGTAAAGAGCGTATCTTAAGTTTAATAGAATATGCCAAAAAAAATGAATACGCACCTTTAAATGTTTGATTATAGGTTAGAATTATGATGAATGAAAAAGTACTCAATGCTTTAAAAGAACTTAATATAGATTATCAGGAATTTGAGGAGGCGGGTGTTACAAAGACTGTTGATGATGCTGCTAAAACTCTTAATATAGAAAAAGGGCAGGTAGCTAAATCTATACTTGTAAAGCCTTCTAAAAAAAATTTTGCTATGATTATAGCTTCTGGAGATAAAAAAATATCTTCAAAAAAAATGAGAGAATATTTCGGCTGTAAAACTAGTTTTGCTAATGCAGAGGATACATATAATTTAACTGGATTTACTTTTGGAGGAGTATGCCCTTTTGGTATAGATAAAAGTATTGATGTATTAGTAGATAAAAGCATGCAAAGGTTTGATGCATTATATATTGCCTGCGGAAGCGACAGTTCTTTAGCCAAGATGACTTATGATGAAATACTTAAAAAAATCTCAAGTACTGAAGTAGATTTAACAGAAGATTGATATATTTGTTTCAACATTAATATGAATAATTATACTTAAAAATTAAAACACGCTTTGGGCGGGCGTACTTTTTGAAGTATAGGCTGTATATTTAATTAAAGCCAATATAAAAAAATGAAGCTTTAAAATCTAAAAGGGGGGGGATTAAAGTAAAGTTAAAAAATTTATTCTAACCCCCACCCTCTAAATTCTTTAATATTATACTGTTATTTTTAGCTTATTTTCCTGTCTTTATTTAGCTTATTTTCCTGTCTTTACTTTAACTGTTATTCTGGCTCCCACCCAAGCGGTTTTTTAAATTTTATAGTATTTTTAACGCACGTAGAATGAAATTTTATATATAGGATAAATCAGTATTTTAAATTAATTTATATAAAAAAGTACGCTCTGCGTGCGTGTAGGAAAGTGATAAATTTAAATCACACTTTGGGCGGGCATACTTTTTGAAGTATAGGCTTGTATATTAATTAAAGCCAATATAAAAAATGAAGCTTTAAAATCTAAAAGGGGGGGGGATTAAAGTAAAGTTAAAAAATTTATTCTAACCCCCACCCTCTAAATTCTTTAATATTATACTGTTATTTTTAGCTTATTTTCCTGTCTTTATTTTATTTAAATTACCTTTAACTTAATAATCAAAAGCATCTTCGTCTATATCCATGTAATTTCCAGAGTAATAATTAGCCTTTTCTTTTATCAGCATTAAACGCTTTGGTATCTCCATTAAAAATGATGAAGGTATCTGCTCCATTATACCAGAACTTATTCTTCTTTTTTTAGAGTAGGTGAGATAAAGTTTTCTTTTAGCCCTTGTTATTGCTACATAAAGAAGCCTTCTCTCTTCATCGATGCCTCCTTCCTCTTCAAGCGAGAAATAATGAGGAAAAACTCCCTGCTCCAAACCTGTTATAAATACAGCATCAAATTCTAAGCCTTTGGCATTATGAACTGTCATGAGAGTGATGTAATCTTCATTTTCATTTTCTGTGTTAATGTCTCTATATAAAGTGTTTTCTTCCAAAAATGTTATGAGTGAAGCATTAGGCTCTGTATTTTTATAGTCGTAAAAGCCCCTGAAAAGCTCTTTTATATTCTCCTCTGCTGTTATTACTCTTTCATTGCCTTCGCTTTTAAATATTGAAAAATAATTTATATCTTTTAAAAAGCTAAAAAATATATTTTCTATATGTATACCGTCTTCATTTGCAATATCTTCTTTTATTTTTATAGCATATTCTTCTATTATACTTTTGTATGCCTTAATCGATGAAGCAACCTTTTTACTTAATGATATTTCATCAGCATAATCAATAGCTTCATAAAGACTTATTTTTCTGGTATTAGCGAAAGTTTCTATACTGTTAAAACTTTTATCTCCTATTCCTCTAGGAGGCACATTAATAGTACGTCTTACACTGAAATTGTCCCCAAAACCTGTCATAAGCCTTAAAAAAGAAATAGAATCTTTTATCTCAATGCGTTCAAAAAATCCTACGCCTCCTACTATTTTGTAGTTTATAGAATGAAGTTTTAATTCTTTTTCATAAGCTCTTGACTGGCTGTTAGTTCTAAATAGGATAACTATATCCTTAGCCTCAAATCCGTTATCAAATAAACTCTCTATTTCATTAACTACACTTCTAGCTTCTTCTAAATCACTATAGCAAATCCAATTTTCTATTTTAAATTCGTTTGGCTTATTGGAAAATACATTTTTTTCATGGCGATTGTTGTTGTTTTTTATAACACTTAAAGCCGCTTCTACTACATCTTTGGGGCATCTATAATTTTCTTCAAGACGAACTATTTTTGTATTGGGATAATCTTTCTCAAAATCAAGTATATTAAGAACATCAGCACCTCTAAATGCATATATACTCTGATCATCATCACCTACAACTGTTAAATCATTATCAGCATTCTGTGTTAATAATTTTATTAGTTTGTACTGCTGAGGATTTGTATCCTGAAACTCATCTACCAAAACATATTTGAATCTGTTTCTATAGAAGTTAAGAACTTTTTTCTCCTCTTCAAATAATTTTATAGTGTTTAATATAAGATCGTCAAAATCCATCACATTTTCATTTATTTCATGTTCTGTATATTTTTTGTATACATTTTCAAAAATATCCCTGTCAAAAATAATTCCGTCATCCATATCGTTTTTTACAGAGGATATAAATTTGTTTATCATTTTTGCAGTAATACTTTTTGGCACTTTCTCTTCTTTCATTATTCTTTTAATAACGGATAATTTATCACCCTCATCTAGTATAAGGAAATTAGACTTATAGCCTAAAAAATGAGCATTTTCTTTTAATATTCTAAGGCATGCAGAGTGAAAAGTTCTTATAAATAATCTGCTTGGCTTTATATCTGGTACAATAGCACATACTCTTTCTTTCATCTCATAAGCAGCTTTATTGGTAAATGTAACAGCCATTATATTTTCAGGCGGAGTTTCAAGCTCATTAATAAGATATGCGATTTTTCTAGTAATTACTAAAGTTTTACCGCTCCCAGCACCAGAAAGAAGAAGAAGAGGACTTCCTTTATGCAAAATACCCTCTTTCTGAACCTCACTCACATTTTGAAGTATATCCATATTATCACCTTAAAAATTATTTTAGTATGCACAATTATTTTTTACAGTTATTATATATTATTAAGTATAAAACTCAAATATATCTATATTAAGTTATCATAATATTTTTTGCCTTTTGTATATATAAATTTTTTACTATTTATGTTATAATTAATTTTTATAAGGTATAAAAACTTTTATAAAACTTCTATAAAAACAGCATATTTTTATAATTAAGGATAAAAAAACATGATAAAAAACAAAGAAAGACTTTTATGGATATTTCTTTTAATTTTTGTAGTAGCAATTTCTTTTTTCAACTTTAAAAGTCCTTCTCTTGCTATAGCTCAGCAGGGAAAGGCTCAGTCGGATAATGACTTTTACTATTACAGCCGCTTATTTCAAAAAGTATTTGCCACTTTGCAGCAGAACTTTGTTGATACCAACAGTGTAACAACAAAAAAATTGATGTACGGTGCTATTAAGGGAATGCTTGAGGCAACAGATGATCCATTTACATTTTTGCTTGATGAAGAGCTTAATCAGGCTTTAAATACAGAGATGTCTGGAAGATACGGCGGAGTAGGGCTTTCTATATCAAAAAATGCGGATAAAGGACTTATGGTTGTTTCTCCTATAGAGGATGGTCCGGGCGAAAAAGCTGGTATATTATCAGGAGATATTATCACAGAAATTGACGGTAAAAGCACTAAAGATATGTCTGTTGATAATGCTGCTAATATTATGAGAGGAAAAGATGGTACTAAAGTTACTCTTACTATAGTACGTGATGGGGTAGCAGAGCCTATTAAATATCCTCTTACAAGGGCAATAATAGAAATAAAAAGTGTTAAATATAAAATGGTTGATGATACAGTAGGATATATAAGAATAACTACTTTCGGTGATGATACGGCTAGGGATTTGGAAGATGCTTTAATAGACCTTAAAAAACAAGGTATGAAAAAACTTGTATTAGACTTGAGAAATAATCCGGGCGGAAGACTTGATACCGCTATTAATATAGTAGAAGAGTTCTTAACAGAAGGAAAAATAGTATATACTAGAGGAAGAACAAAAAATGAAAATCAGGATTATTATGCTTCCAAAAAAGGTGATGAATGGCTTGAAGGAGATATGGTTGTATTAGTCAATCAGTACAGTGCTTCTGCTTCAGAAATACTTTCAGGAGCTTTGCAAGACAGCGGAAGAGCTAAACTTTTGGGTGAGACTACATTCGGAAAATTCAGTGTTCAGTATGTACTTCCTTTGGATACCAGAGATAATACTTCTTTCAAATTTACAGTAGCTCATTACTATACTCCAAACGGAAGAAGACTTCATGGTAAAGGATTAACTCCAGATTTTGTAGTAGTAGAACCAAAATTGAGCAGTACAGATATAACAGCATTAACAGAACTTAGAAAAGGCGGACAAATATCTGCTTATGCTAAAAAGTATCCTAATGAAAGTTCTGATGCTGCAGCTTTGCCTGCTTTCAAAGAAGAGCTTAAAAATCAAAATATCATAGCTAGCGATTATTTACTTGAGCGTTTAATATATAATGAACGTAATTTGGATAATTATAAAGAGATATATGATCTTCGTTATGACAAACAGTTAAAGGCAGCTATTGAATATCTTGAAACAGGAAAAGAGCCTCCTCAGGATAAAGAAGAGCCTAGAGAAAATTGGTCAAATGAAAAAGAAGAAAATTAATAATATTTAATTAATATGAAAGGGTGATAGTATTTTGATATTATCACCTTTTTTAATGCTTCATTATTTATTATACAATTTGAATAAATCTTATATACGATTATCATTAAATAATATTTATAATTTTCTACTAGACTTGTTTAGTAAGTACTTGATAAGATTAACTGTAAAATTATGATGTTTTATATCATGTTGTTTTATCATATAAATATGCAGTCTTTCTATGTCAACATTAAAGGCGGTACAGACTCCGCTATGTGTACCGACGAAGTCGAAGGAAGTACCATTAAGTATGGTGTGCTGGGGCTTCGTCAAAGTTTTTATCCTTCGGATACGCTTCACAAAAAACGCAATTGCTAGAACTTTATATTTTATACATGTATTAAATGTAGTGTATATCCCTAAATTTAGGCTACACCTTGCCTACGGCACGCAGAGCGAGGCGTACAGCGTCACAAAAAATAACCTGGGGTGTGGCACGACTGTGTGCTCCGCAGCAAAGCCCCAACTATAATCAAAAAAATATTAAATTAAAAAACTATAAATATTAATAAATTGAGTTTTGAAACAAGTCCAGTTATAAATCATAATATTTTCTACATAGAACATTATATAAGCAATAAGTTTTTGGGTAAATAATTTTTTAGTTTTTGCTGCACGGGTTCCATACATATTGCATTTAAGTATTCCTTAATTTCTTAAAGTATAGCATAGGAGTATCATAATTTAAAGTAGAATGTATTCTTTTATGA
>NZ_CASEGO010000135.1 GCF_949287625.1 uncultured Brachyspira sp.
CATAGGTATTCCTTTTTGTTTGTTGTGATAATTTAAATTATAAGGAATACCTCCTTTTTTTAAACTAAAACTGTGCAATATCTATGGCTCTTAAACAAACTTAATAATTTATTTTTATTGACTTTTTTTACATTTATAATATACTAAGCACGCCTAGCTTAATAAAATAGTAGGATATGCCATATGTTTTTAAACCTAGCTTTTTCTTTAATCGGCGGATTCGGACTTTTTATGTATGGTCTTAAAGTATTTTCAGACGGACTTCAGGAAAGTACAGAAAATGCCCTAAAAGAAATACTCCATAAATTAACTCAAAATAAAATATTCGGAATAGCTTTAGGTTTCTTAATAACGGCAATAGTTCAGTCAAGCAGTTCTGTTACTGTAATGACTGTAAGCTTTGTTAATGCTAATATCCTTACACTTTCTCAAGCAATAAATATCATACTAGGTGCCAATATCGGTACTACAGTTACGGGTTGGATAATATCATTAAATATAGATGTTCTAGCTTTGCCTTCTCTCGGAATAGGATCTATTATAGTTATATTTGGTTCAGAAAATAGAAGATTAAAATTCTTTGGTGAAATACTAATGGGTTTTGGTATGATATTTTATGGTCTTATTCTTATGAAAATGGCATTTGAAGGAGTAAGAGGTTCTGAGGATTTTGAAAAAGTTTTCTTGATGGCGAATGCCAATACTATGTACGGCAGATTTTTATGCGTAATGATTGGTATGATCGTTACTGCCATAATACAGTCAAGCAGTGCTGCTTTGGGTGTTACTATATCATTAGCTTCAGTTGGTTTGATAGATTATCCTACTGGTGTAGCATTAATACTAGGACAAAATATCGGTACTACAATCACAGCTGTACTAGCAACTTTGGGGGCTTCTACAAATGCTAAAAGAGCTGCTTTAGTTCACTGCTTATTTAATATATTCGGCGTTATATATATGTTCTTCCTATTCCCATATTATATAAAATTAGTTGATATAGTTGTAGGATTTATGAACATAGGAGATCCTAATCTCGTAGTAAATAATAAATATGTAAATATATCATTTTATATAGCAGCTGCACACACAATATTTAATATTATAAATGTTATAGTATTTTACTTCCTAACAGAAAAACTAGAAAAAATTGTATGCTTCTTAATCAAAGACAAAGAAGACGAAAAACATGTTAGTGTACTTTCTGATAAATTACTTAATATGCCAGTATCAGCAGAAATAGAGGTAAGAAAAGAAGTTACTTATATGGGAGAAATTGCTAAAAAAATGCTGTCAAGAATAGAACAGCTATTTGAAAATCCTAGCGAAAGACTTCTTAATAAAATAAGAGATCATGAAAAAATGCTTGATAATACCGATCAGGAAATACATTCATTCCTTCTCAAACTGCTTGGAAAAAATACTTTAAACTCAGCAAATATAGCTTCTCTTATAAATATAAGTACATACTGTGAAAATCTAGGGGATAATTTAAAAGATTTGGGTAAAGCAATTATAAAAGGAAATGAAAAAAAGACTTTATTTAATGAAACACAGAAAGAAGATATATTAAAAATGATAGACAATAATAAAAAATTTATAGATTATTTATCAGAGCTAATACTTCAATACTATTCTTTAAATAAAGAAAAAACATATGAAGAAGCTATGCAGAAATATCATGAAATAAAAGCATTCTATTATGAAGCAAGACAAAGACATTATGACAATGTTGATAAATCATTAATACCTGCTTTAAATGCACATTTATATGGAGATGTATTAGTATATTTTAACCGTTCAATTTCTAATCTTGTAAACATAGTAGAATCTATAACAGGAAAAGATAAATGATTCTTATATTGAGGAAATAATAGTTATGGATAAAAATATAAAAATATACATAGCTGGTCATAGAGGTTTAGTAGGAAGTGCCATAGATAGAATACTTACTAAAAATGGATATAATAATATAATAAGAAAAACTCACTCAGAGCTAGACTTAAAAGACAGAAAAAAAGTATTTAATTTTTTTGAGAGAGAAAAACCAGAGTGGGTATTTTTATCGGCGGCAAAAGTAGGAGGAATATACGCAAACAACACCTACCCCGTTGATTTTTTATTGTACAATCTTCAAATTCAAAATAATATTATAGAAGCATCATATAAATATAAAGTTCAAAAACTAATGTTTTTAGGCTCAAGCTGTATATACCCTAAAGAATGTCCTCAGCCTATAAAAGAGGAATATCTTCTTTCCGGATATTTAGAAAGCACAAATCAGCCTTATGCATTAGCAAAAATTGCAGGTATAGAATTATGCGATGCCTACAACAGACAGTATAATACAAACTACATTGCTGTTATGCCATGCAATCTTTATGGTATAAATGATAACTATCACTCTGAAAATGCTCATGTTATACCAATGCTTATTAGAAGATTTCATGAAGCAAAAATAAATAATTTAAAAGAAACCGTTATTTGGGGAAGCGGTACTCCTTTAAGAGAGTTTATGTGTTCTGATGATTTAGCAGAGGCTTGCCTTTATTTAATGGAAAATAAAAATGCTAAAGATATAGGCAAGTTTATTAATATAGGATCTGGAAAAGAAGTTACTATTAAAGAGCTTGCAGAATTGGTAAAAAAAACTGTTGGTTTTGAAGGTGAAATAAAATTAGACAGCTCTAAACCAGACGGCACTATGAGAAAACTTCTTGATGTTAGTAAAATAAATGCTTTAGGCTGGAAATACAAAATAGAACTTGAAGACGGCTTAAAAATAGCATATAATGATTTTTTGAAAAACTACAATAAATGAATTTAGGATATAATATGAAAAAAGCACTTATAACTGGAATTACTGGACAAGACGGTTCATATTTGGCAGAGCTTTTATTAGAAAAAGGATATGAAGTATATGGTATAATAAGAAGAAGCTCATCATTTAATACTGAAAGAATAGATCATTTATACAGAGATCCGCATATTAATGATGTAAAAATGTTTCTTCATTACGGAGATTTATCTGACAGCTCCAATTTATCGAGACTATTAGAAAAAATACAGCCTGATGAAATATATAATTTAGCAGCTCAAAGCCATGTAAGAGTAAGTTTTGATATGCCAGAATATACTGCTGATGTTGTAGGGCTTGGTACTATAAGGATACTTGACGCTATAAAAGAAACACAAATAAAAACTAAATTCTATCAGGCATCAACAAGTGAGTTATATGGAAAAGTTGTTGAAACACCTCAAACAGAAAAAACACCTTTCTATCCTAGAAGTCCGTATGCATGTGCAAAATTATATTCTTACTGGATTACTGTTAATTACAGAGAAAGCTATAATATGTATGCATGTAATGGTATATTATTCAATCATGAAAGTCCAAGACGCGGTGAGACTTTTGTAACAAAAAAAATCACACATGCCATTGCTAGAATACTTAATAAAGAACAGGATAAATTATATTTAGGTAATTTAGATTCAAAAAGAGACTGGGGATATGCTAAAGATTATGTAGAAGCTATGTGGCTAATGCTGCAGCAGGAAAATCCTGATGACTATGTTATAGCTACTGGAGAAACACATTCTGTAAGAGAATTCCTAGATGAAGCTTTTGGACTTGTAGGGCTTGATTGGAAAAAATACGTAGAGATAGATCCTAGATATTACAGACCTGCAGAAGTTGATTTACTTTTAGGAGATCCTACAAAAGCAAAAGAAAAACTAGGATGGAAACCAAAAACTACATTCAAAGAATTAGTAAAGATAATGCTTGAATATGATTTGAATAATGTAGGATTAAGTTTAGATAAATTAAAAAAATAAAGTCATTTATGAAAGATAAATTATTATTAAAAAAAAATTTAATTGAGTATTTAGTTTGGTTTATTCCTATAAGAATTATAAGAAATAAAGTAAGAATAGATTCTGTTTATTTAAAAGATTTAGGATACAAAATAAACTATAATCATTATAAAAACGATATAAAAAATAAAAAAACATTTTTCGTTAGAAATGACTGGCCTGTAAACGAAAAAGAATTTGATAAAAATATTTTTTATAATTTAATAAAAAACAATTATATTAATAACTTAGAAATAGGATATAATCCAGATATAGAATATTTCGGACCTGTTGGAAAAAGATATTTTCTGGAGCATTCTAAAGCTAAAATAAAAATATTTTATACTGGTGAATGCGTATCTAAAAATGCCATCAATAAAACTTGGGCACAATATTCTGACAACTGCATTAATTATGCTGACTTATCACTTAGTTTTGACAGATTAGATGAAAATAAATATCAAAATTATGTTCGTTTTCCTCTTTGGATATTTTATAATTTTTATGGAATATTAGACAATAAAAATTATACTAAAGATGATATAAAAAAAGTTATAGATAATATTAATAGTGCCAAATCAAAAAAGAATAAATTTGCTTCGTTAATTGCAAGTCATGATGCCAGCAATATAAGAACTCAAATGTATGATAAAATATCAAAAATAGATAATATAAGCTGCCCTAGCAAATTATTTCATAATGATGATACGTTAAAACAAGATTTTAATAATGATAAAATTGAATATTTAAAAGATTTTAAATTCAATATATGTCCAGAGAATACTATTAGTGACGGATATATAACTGAAAAACTTTTTGATGCATTTAAAGCGGGATGCATACCAATATATAATGGTGATGAAAACATAGAACTTGATTTGGTTAATAAAAATGCACTGCTATTTTTCAAGAAAGATGAAGACAATACAGAACTTATAAAAGAAATAGAAAAGCTGCATAAAGATGACAAATTATTTGATTCTTTTCAAAACCAAATAAAAATATATGACTCTATGGTTGATTATCTTTGGGAGAGAAGAGTAAAAGTATTAAATAAACTTGAAACTTTAATTAATGAAAGATTAAAATAAATATTTATAATTACCTTATTTATTTGTTGGTATTCTCAAAAATATCTCCATACCAATAGAAAGTACATTACTATTAAGTCTATTCCAAGCCTTTATCTCAGATATATCTATATTAAATCTTCTTGCAATTATCCAAAGAGTATCCCCGCTTCTAACATGATACATTATATCCTTATATTCATAATCAGGAGGAGGCAAAGATTCGAAATAAACAAATTTCCCTTCTCTTATTCTCTCTTGTTCTTCTTCATACTGGGCTAAATCAACCTGCTTTGCATTATCAAGTCCCTGTATAGGTATCATGACCTGCTGACCTATATTAAGATTTTTAGATTTTAATTTATTTATTTCTACAATGGCATTTATAGGAACACCATAAAATTTAGAAAGATGAGAAAGTGTTTCATTCATCTTTACTTCATGGCGTCTGAAAGTAACTCTTTCACTTGCTGGTATTTTAGCAAATGTTTCATTAAACTTATCCCCAAGTCCCTGAGGAACTCTTAAGGGATATCTAACCATACCAGGAGGTGTTACTCCTCTTGCTAAATGCGGATTTAAAGCTTTTAAATCTTCAGTGTCAACTTCTATCATCTTAGCTATAACAGATAAATCAGCCGCATCATCTACATAAACCAAATCACCCTGCGGAAAAACAACTTTAGGTTTATTAACTTTAAAACCAAATCTCTCAGGGTTCTTTGCAATTATAACAGCAGCAACATATTTTGGTATATATTCTTCAGTTTCTTTTGGAAGAACACCTGCAGCAAGTAAATCTCCAAAATCATTGCTTTTTACTTCACGTATAGCTTTTGATATTCTTCCGCCTCCTGCATTATAAGCTATTAACGCAATTACCCAAGATTTGAAGTTTTTATCAAGCCTTACCAAATGATCAGCAGCAGCTTTTGTAGAACGTTCAGGATCAAATCTATCATCAGACCAATAATTTACTTTAAGATTGTATATAGCACCTGTCATAGGCATAAACTGCCAAAGACCAGCAGCACCTGCATGAGAAACCGCCTGAGGATTAAAATCGCTTTCTATTATAGGTAAATATACCAAATCCTCTGGAACACCTTTCTCTGCAAATACTTCTTTAATATAAGGCAAATATATTTGGGCTCTGTCTATAATTTTCTGCATATAATTTTTCCAGCTGCCCTGATATCTATTTATATAATAAGAAACTCTGTCATTTCTAAAATCATTTACATCAAAACCTCTAAGCTCAACTACTTTTATATCGCGTCCTAGAGATTCTCCAAACACACTAAGCTCGTAAAGATTAACTCCTTCAAGTGCCTTTCTTATGTACATATCAAATGTATCGCAAGAGTTAACAAACAACATTATTATTACAAGAAAAATAACTATTATAGTCTTCTTTATTTTTTTAATAATAAACCTGCCCCAAAATTATTTATTTTTTAATTAGTATATTTAACATTATTATTTAAAGATTTGCAACTTTTTTAACATTTAAAAAATCGGATATTATGGTAAATAAGTTTAGATTTTATTGAAAAAGGATATGTTTATATAGTATTTTTGTAAATATTAAGTTAATAAATTATAATTATACTTGTTTCAAAAGTACTTGACAAATAATTTTAATAGTTTATTGTTTTATGCTAAATTATATAATATTAATTATCATGTAAATCGTATGTTTTACA
>NZ_CASEGO010000136.1 GCF_949287625.1 uncultured Brachyspira sp.
ATCATAAACGTATACATTCTGCTTTAAATTATTATACACCTGTGTTATACTTCAAGAAATTAAGGAATACTTAATGCAATATGTCTGGCTCCTGTGCAAATATTATGCAATAAAAAAGACGAACAGAATAAAATCCATTCATCTTTAAAAAAATATAATAATAATTTATAAGTAATTATTTAGTATAAATTTTGCCGTTATGTTTTTCTTTTATTTTTTGAACAGTATCAGATATCATATTAACGGATTCCATAATATCAGCAAACACATCAGGCTTTATAGACTGAGCCCCATCGCATAAAGCATGCTCTGGATCATTATGCACCTCTATAATCATACCATCGGCACCTGCAGAAATGGCTGCTAATGTTAGAGGAAGTGCCATCCAAGATTTACCGCTGGCATGTGAAGGATCTCCTATAACAGGCAAATGACTTAAACGCTTTATAGCAGGTATTGCACTCACATCAAATGTATTTCTAGTATAAGTTTCAAATGTTCTTATACCTCTTTCGCATAACACAACATTTTCATTGCCTTGATTGAGTATATACTCAGCACTCATAAGCCATTCTTCTATAGTGCTTGACAAACCTCTTTTTAAAAGTATAGGCTTTTTTAATTTTCCTACTTCTTTTAAAAGCTCAAAGTTCTGCATGTTTCTTGCACCAATCTGAATCATGTCCACTGTATTATCAAAATCTTCTAAATGCCTTATAGATACAATCTCGCTTACAATAGGTATTCCAACCTCTTCTTTGGCAAGTTTTAATATTTTAAGTCCGTCTAAAGCTAAACCCTGAAATGCATAAGGTGAAGTTCTAGGTTTAAAAGCTCCGCCTCTAAGTATAGAAGCACCTGAAGCCTTTACACTTTTAGCTATATTAATAACCTGCTCCTCGCTTTCAACAGAACAAGGTCCTGCAATAATTGTAGGTTTGCCCTCTCCTATTTTCACACCGCTTACATCAACTATAGTGTCTTCTTTTTTAAACGCTCTGTTCGCTCTTTTGAATGGTTCCTGCACTTTTAATACTTTAGATACACCTGGTAAAGATGATATCAAGTCTCTGTCTATCTTTGAAGTGTCCCCAACCATACCTATTACTGTATAGTCTACTCCTACACTTTTATTAATCCCAAGACCTGCATTTTTAAGTCTTTCTATAATGTTATTAATATGTTCTTCTTTGGCATTTGGTTTCATTACTACTATCATAATAAAATCTCCTTGAATAAAAAATAATTAATTAAAAATCGATGAACTTAAATATAAAAATTAAGTATTAATAAAAATTTTAAATATATAAATTTGTTCTGATTAGAAAAATAGATACTCTGGCGTCTTAAACGCCATAATATAAGAAGTAATAAGCATAGATACTTTTAAAATTAAGTGAAATAAAATTATCCTTCATAGTAACCAATTATATATAAAAAATATAAAAAGTCAAGCCTTTATAATTTTCATAATTTATAGAATATACCTAAACAAATATAGTTTGTCAAAAATGAAGTTATATTTTTTTTTAATATCTGGGGCTTTGCCCCAGACCCCACTTCTTTTGTTGCCACAAAGAAGCAAAAAGGCTACATTTCAGACTAAATTTAGTAATTTATTCTACATGTAAAACATAAATTAGTACTATTTAGTATTATTTTTAGACTTGCACTTTCGCGAAGCGTATCCGAGCTTGTCGAGGATATAAGGTTCTTTTACGAAGTCCGCAGAGCGTATGCAGCGGGAAAAAGAACAACAAAAAAAATTGACAAACTTAAAAATTTTCAGTATATTGTAATGTTTTATTAAATTTGTTATTATTATGTTAATAAAATATATGGGAATGAATATCATGAATAAATCTATAAAAGGTGTTTTAATAAGAAAAAATGTATCGCTTAAGAAATTTAATACTTTCAGAGTTAATGCTAAAGCTGCAGAATTCTATATTCCAGAGACTATTAACGGATTTATAGATTTAATAAAACTTCTTAATGAAAAAAACAAAAGATATTTAATATTAGGAGGCGGAAGCAACATATTATTTTTGGATAAGATAATAGAGTTTCCAATAATATATACAGGTTTTTTCAGCCGTATAGAGCATACTTCACATAATATATTAGCCTATTCTGGAGCAAAAGTTATTGACACTGTAAAGTATGCTTATAAAAATGCATTTACTGGTTTGGAATTTTTATACGGTTTGCCCGGAAGCATAGGAGGGGCAGCTTATATGAATGCAAGATGTTATGAGCATTCGGTATCTGAGTTTATAGACAGTGTGGGAATAATAGACGATAATATTGAGTATATGCATATAGGAAATGCTGAATGCCGATATGATTATAAAAGAAGTATTTTTCAGGATAAAAAATATATTATTTTGGACGTGAGATTTAAATTAAATAAATCATCAAAAAAATTAATAAAACCAGAAATGAATAAATATCTTAAAGACAGAAAAACAAAACATCAATTTAAATATCCTTCTGCAGGAAGTACATTTTTAAATGATTATAATACAAACATGATAGCAGGAAAAGTTATAGACTCCATTAATATGCGTGGTGTAAGATTTGGGGGAGCTATGGTTTCTCCTTATCATGCCAATTTTATAGTTAATTACAATAATGCCTCTGGTTATGATATACTTAATCTTATGAGAAAGGTAAAAGAAGAAGTGTATAATCAAAAGGGAATTACTCTTAATGCCGAAGTGAGAATAATATCTAATTATGAAGATGCAAAATTATAGTATTATAAACTATAAGAAAACTCTATAATAGCATATGTTTTATTATCTTCATTATCAAACTTGAGTAAAACTTTATCATCAATTACAGCCTTTTTAACTACTATAGTATCACCTAAAGCAGCAGGAACTCTGTACTCTATTCTTATTCTTTTAAAATCATCATCGGCATAATCTATAGCCATATCAATATACCTTGCATTATTAACATGATTATTGTCATCTATGCAGTATTTTTTTACTTTAAATCTGTCAGCTTCTTTTAACAAATTATTATCAGTTTTTATTTTTCTAGGAAGATAATTCATATCCTGTTTTTTATCAAATTTATAATTTTCTATAAATGAAGATGGAACCCTAATCAAAGCACCGCTTGATAAATCTACGAATCCGCCTATAGCATAGCAAATAGCAAGTTCATTATCATTTTCATCATATATTACAGTATTTCTATATCCATACGCCTCATTACATTCATATACATAAGTGCGTACTGTTATTTTATCGCTGTATTTTGGAAGTTTATATATATCAACCTGTCTTGATACCAAAAACATACTTATATTATTTTCATTAAAATATTTTGTAAGCTCTATATCAGAATCCAATTGAAAAAAAGAACAATCCTGCATAAGGTCAAATATAGATGACGCTTTTAAAAGTCCGTCTTTATCTATTTGGCTTGTTCCTACTACTGTTTTCATTTCATACATATACAATAACCTTTTATTATAATTTATTTTAAAAAAATATTATAATACTAAAAATATAATTGTCAAAGATAATTAATTTCTTAGTTTTTCAAGAGCCTCTTCTCTATTTTGTTTAGCCCTTTCATAATCAGGATTTATTTCTATAGCTTTATCATAATCTTTTACAGCCTCTTCAAAAAGCCCAATACAATATTTTGTAAAGCCTCTGTTGTTATAAGCGTCAGCAGATTGAGGATTTAATTATATAACCTTATCATAATTTTTTAAAGCTTCTTTAATAATCTGACAAATTATAATATGAAAGTGCCTTATTATAATATGCATCTATATTATTACTATCAAACTCTGTTACAATATCATAATCTTTTATAGCTTCTTCATGAAGACCAAGATTATTTTTGGCAAGTGCCCTATTGTAATATGCATCAATATATGAAGGCTCTATATTTAATGCTGTATCAAAATCTTTGATAGCTTCTTCATAAAGACCTAATGCACTTTTAGAGTTGCCTCTGTTATTGTATGCATAATAATACTGGGCATTTAATTCTATAGCCTTATAAAAATCTTTTATAGAATCCTCATAAAGTCCGATATTATACTTTGCTATTCCTCTGTTATTATATGCATCGGTATATTCATCGTATATCTCTAAAGATTTATTTATATCTAGTATAGCCTCATTATATAGCTTTAATCCTATTTTGCAAACTCCTCTATTATTATATGCATAGGCACTGCTTGCAGGAGAAATATCTATTGCCTTATTATAATAAAAAATAGCCTCTTCATAAAGTCCAAGGCTTCTTTTAGCATCGCCTATACCATTATATGCATATATGTCTTTATCATCTAATTCTAAAACTTTTTTATAATCTTCTATAGCTTCTGTATATTGTTTTGAAATTAATTTTATAAATGCTCTGTCGCTGTATGCATCTATATTAGTGCTGTCTAAAATAATAGCTTTATCAATATCTTTTAAAGCCTCTTCATAATGTCCTAAATTACCTTTAGCAAAACCTCTGTCATCATATGCTTTTGAATGTGTAGGTACTAATTCTATAACTTTATCATAGTCTTTTATAGCTTCTTCATAAAGCCCCAAATTGCATTTTGTATTAGCTCTGTTGTAGTAAAGTTCTGCATAATTTTCATCTGTCTCTATTGCCTTATCATAGTAATTAATAGCCTTTTCAAAATTACCTAAAGCATTTTCTGAAAGTGCTAAATAGTTATATATTTCTGATTTAGTATTTTCTTTTTTTTCTAAGTCTTTATTTAAGGCTTTATTAAATAGTTCTACAGCTTTTTTATATTCACCTTCTTTAAATAGTTTTAAACCTTCTTCAAAGTATGACATCTTATTTCCTTATGTTTTTTATAATAATATAGTAATGAAAAATATAAAACAAAGCTTTGTTTTGTCAAGTGAAATGTTTATAAAAAGAATACAATATATTTATGCTTGATTTTTATGTTTATTATATTATAATAGTTATCAATTTTTTAATTTACTATTATGGGCTTTATGAGGTAACAATTTATGGAAGAAAGTACTATTCAAAATAACAATACAAATCAAAAAACAAATACAATTAATGACATAAACAATAAAATAGGCAAAATATTAGAAAATAATTTAATAGCAAATCTAATAATTATTTTTATAGGTCTTATTGCTTCAGGATTTATTACATCTTCTATTTTTATTTTAATGAATAATAGAATTTCTAGATTCCTTATGGATTCAGAATATAGTTTTACTTTATTCACTCCATTTTTTCATTTATTTTATTTTTTCTCTTTAAGTTTAATATTTTATATAAATAAAAATTTTAATTTAAAAAATATATTAATAACATTTTTATCAGTTATTTTTATATTAATTGTAGATTTAAGCACTGGTTTTTTTATAGGAACTGCTGCTATAGATAATATGGATTTTTTTGTACAAATCTCTATTATAAAATATATATTTAATAATATAATATTTTTTATAATATTAGCTTTATCATATAACGGTTTTCAAGTATTAAACTCCAAAAGTATTTCAGAATTCTTTACTTTTTCTGCTGACATATCAATATTTGCAGGCTTGATAGCAGGTGTAGTATCAGCAGTATTTGGAATATTTGCAGCGATAGTTTTATTTTTAATAAAAGATATTATTGGCAGTTTAGATAATGATATTATAATAAAATTAATAGTATTATCAGGATCATTTTTTACTTCATTATTTCCTTTTTTGGTATATACAGTTTATAGAAATATGAAAACTAATATTTCTATATATTTATCAAGAATATTAATGCCTTTCAGTTTATTATTTATATTTATACTTTTGATTCTTTTATTAATGCCAGATATAAGTCCTTATGATAACAGAGTCAGTTTTATACTTTATAATATAATGCTTGCTATAATTGTATTAAACATGTTCTTTATAAGGATTGATTATAAATCAAGCATATTTACTAAGGCTTTATATATTGTTCTTCCTTTAATAGCAATTATTTTTGATATATTAGTATTAACTTCTTCTTTATACAGATTAGCAGAATATGGTATAAGCCCAAATAAAATAACATTAATAGGTACAAATTTAATAATGCTTGGTAATTTGATTTTTATAACATTTCTGAATATTAAATCCATACTAATAATATTCAAAAAGCCTGATAGTATTCCAAATATAAAAGAAATCACTATTGGGGATACCAAATCAGTATTTTATATTTATATTTACGGGGTTTGGGCTTTTATAGTATGTTTTATAATGCCTGTATTATATAGTATATTTGGCTGATAAAAAATAATTTTCAAATTATTACATAACCAACCATAATTTGTCAAAAATTAAAAAATGTAAATAAAAAAGTCCATACGTATAAAAAATAAGCATGAACTTTTATTAGACTTGTTTTAAAACTAAATTTATTAATATTTATAAATTTTTATTTAATATTTTTAAATTATAGTTGGGGCTTTGCCCCAAACCCCAGTTCTTTTATTGGTATAAAAGAATTTTTAAATTATAGTTGGGGCTTTGCCCCAAACCCCAGTTCTTTTATTGGTATAAAAGAACCAAAAGAACTGCATTTTGCAGCTTAAACATACAATTCATACAATATGTAAAACATTTAATTAAATTATAATTAATATTATTTAATTAAACATAAAATAATAAACTCGTAAAATTGTTTCTCAAGTACTTTTGAAACAAGTCTATTGTAACTATTAAAATTATTGTATATTCAAAATTTTAAGCATTTCAGCTTCTATTGCTTTAATATCGCCTTTTGCTTCCTGAATAGCTTTTATTTCTGCTCTTCTTTGCTCCAATAATTCTTCCCGACCTTGTTTATCCAAAGCAGCCCTTTTAGCAAAATACGCATCGCTTATAAGTTTGTCAGCTACTCTCAAAGTTCTGTCAGACACTATTGCTTTATCTGATGCATTCTCTGCTTTAGACATATCGAAACTTGAATAAGTTTTTAAAGCTCCTTCAGGCATTCCGTCAAGTATGCTTCCTTTCCATTCCAATTTAGGCTGATAACTATATGTAATATAATCAAAAACTTCTGCATTCTTTATTTCATTATTATCAACAAATATATCACATGCTTCATTATTAAGAGTATCCAATAAAAGCATTTTATTCTTGCCGTTTTCTGTGTATATTTTTTGAGTACATTCCAAAGACTGAAAATCAGAATTATTAATAAGCTGTCCTATTTCTGAATCAAAATCTACTTCCAAATTCTCTTTCAAAAGTAAAGTATAATTCACTGTACCGCCTCTTCCTGCAGAACTTGTATATTCACCTGAAAGCATTAATTCTTCTTTGCCGTCATTATTGATATCACATAAGAAGAAAGATACGCTATGCAAAGGATAATACATTTTGCTAGCTATATAAGATGAATATTGTTCTATATCAAAGCTGCCTGAATCTATAAATTTGGAGTCTTTAGTATAATCTTTCAAGTCATTTGTAGAAATTAAATTAATTTCAGCAGATTTTACTTTATCTATATCTCCAAGTCTGAAATTATAATCTTTTATCTCTTTAAATGAAGCATATAAATTATCTTTTATAAACTCAGGATTATAATAATGCATATTTACTAATCCGTCCATAGTGCTTTCAATTAAAAATGTATTCTTTTTAAACTCAAGTAAATTAAGGCTGTTCCAACCGTCATAACAATAAACGGCATTAATATTGTAATAATTTTGATAATATTCTAAATAGTCTTGTATATCATCATTAGCTAATCTATTATTTACATAAGTTTTTATATATTTGTTCATTATATTTGTATTGCCTATTTCTTCTGCTATCTTTATTGAAGATAAACGGGCTGTACCTTCCAATTCAATTGAGATTAAAGAATAATTATTTTCATTGAATAAATCTATATATCCATTATTTTTTACAATGTATTTATAGAAATTATCTTTATAAGCATCAGCAGATAATTTTTCTGCTCTTAAAGAATCAGGAGCTTCTATTATATAATCAACTAATTTCATTTTATTGCTGTAATCATTATCATCATCATACTTTGCTATCATCATAGATATATTAGTACCGCCTGCTTTTTTCCATTCTGTTAAATATTTTTTCTCTTCTTCAAAATAATAAAGCGAATCGCAAGTAAAATGAGATAAGAATAAGGCTAAATAAACCTCAGCATCTTTTTTACTTAATTTTAATAATTCTTCTCTTGCTTTTTTTAATGCTAAATTTTGATCGACATATAAATATTCAACAGCATAATAATCTGCAACTTCACTATATATACCCCAATTACCCCAGCTTATTAAGAATTCTAAATCTAATGCTGCATAATTAACATTTGATATAAACTCTATAGAATATTTTTTTCTTTCATCATCATTTGCAAATTTCCTATTAAGAAAATCAAAATTCCTTTTTGCATATTCATTATTTTCTCTTAAATTTTTAAGCTTTTCATCAAATTTTGTTTTGTCTGCTCTAATACCTTTATAAACATATTTCATATCAAAGAATTCTTTTTGATTATTTGTCTGTTTGCTTTGATTAGCTGATGTATTGGTTTGAATATTTTGAGATTGTGTATTGTTGTTTTGTGATTTTTGATTAGTTTGAGTATTTTGTTCTGATTGATTTGTTTCTTTGTTTCCGCCGCATGAAATTACAGCAATCATTAAAATAAATGCTGCAATTATAGAAATAAAATTTTTCATATTGTACCCTATGTATGTATTGTAGTTTTCGCGTTATAAATTAGAATAATTAAAATTTCAATTATATAATATTAATAAAAAGTGCATACATATAAAAAATATGCATGCACTTAAAAAATTATTCCATCTAATTATAATTTTTTTATTTCTTCTATACTTAATCCTGTTATTTTGCTTATAATATTAATATCCATATTTTCTTTTTTCATGTTTTTAGCAATTAATATCTGATTTTCTTTAATACCTTCTTTAATACCTTCTTCTTTAGCCTTCTTCATATCTAACTCTATACTCTTATTAAAGAAATAAGTATCTACTTCTCGTTTTTTATATTTATCCATTACAGGACTATCATTAACAAATGTACGGCATTTTTTTTCTACTTCTTCAAATATAGTATTTTCTTTCATTAAGATAGACATATCAACCCCCTTAAAAAATTTTATCCAAGAAATGAATTCTTTATGTATATTATCTAAATTTTTATCAATATCTTTTAAATTGAATTTAGGAAGCTCGAGGAAATGCAATTGACAATGATCTGTTAAAATTTTATTATTATTTAATTCTTTTAACACATAACAGCTATGAACTTTATATTCATCTGTAAGTATAAAATTTGTAATATTAATACTCACAGTTGGTTTTAATTCATCATAAAAAGAACCTCTATTTAAACTAGAACTGTAATTATAAGCCCAATAGTATAAAGCCCTTTTTATAAAATCTTCATTTCCTCTCGATTGTATCTCTATTAAAACAGTGATGCCTGTTTCTGTAGTAGCTTTAATGTCAACTATAGACTCTTTCTCATCGTAATTTTCAGCAATATTAAATGGGTTTAATATCTCTATTTTCTTAAAAGTTTCAAAGTCTAAATCTTTAAATACTGCATTAATAAAGTTTAAAGCTATATGTTCATTACCAACATGCGAAAATAAATAGCGTACAAAATAATCATTAATTCTATTCAAATTATTTATTGTAACAGGTTCATTTAATATTTGTTTTAACTTATCAAAATCTTTCATAATATTATTATACAAAAAATCATGGTAAAAGTAAAGTTTATTAAATTTATATATTTTTCACAATACAAAGTGCATACATATAAAAAATATGCATACACTTTTTTATTTTATTATTTTTATATAGTAAGATAGTATTCTAAACTGTCTGGATTATTTAAATGATGAAGTGCTGCTTTGTCATCTTCCTCTATAACAATATCCATAGCTGTTTTTCCTTCTTTGTTTTTAATGTTATAATCGGCACCCATATTTATAATAACTCCCAACATACCATAACTTCCAACAACATTTTCTACAGCAACTATTAATGGAGTATCTCCGTTATCATTTTTTTTATTTACATCAGCACCGTTTTTTATCATATAGTAACAAGCATCTGTCCCAAACCAAACTTCACGTACTAAATATGTTAAAGGGGTATCTCCTGTTGCTGAACATATAGCATTTAAATCAGGCTTCAAATCAATAATATCTTTAACTAAATCTATATTACGATACTTCATTGCTATTATTAATGGAGTATATCCGTATCCGTCTTCTAAATTTATATCAGCACCATGTTCTACTAAAAATTTAACCATTTCTTTATCATTTCTAGCAGCAGCTAAGCCAAGAGGTGTAATCTTATCATATTGTTTATTCAAATCAGTATCATCTTTTATAAGTTTTTCTAATGCTTTCATATCGCCTTTAGATACAGCATTCATCAATTCATCATATCCGTCTATATTATTTGAATCTTCACTTGATAATAATTTTTCTATTTCATAATATTTGCTATTTTTTACTAATTCTATAGCTTCTTCTCTAGTTGTATTAGTATTAAGATTAAAAATATCATTATCTGCTAATAATTTAGTTATATCATAATTATTATATGCATAAAGCATATAATCATCAGCTGAGTTTAAATTAGCTCCTTCATCAATTAAAAATTTAGCCATTTCTATATATCCGTTTTCAGCAGCTACTTTCAAAGGAGAATCAACCCAAAATCCGTCAAAAAATCTTTGAGCATCTATATCTTGTCCTATAGATAATAAATATTTAACCATTTCTATATTATTTTCTCGTACTGCTTCTGGAATTAAAGTTTCTTTTGAATCTCCTCTTTTTACAAGAAGTTTAAGTATATCAAGATTGTTGTTGCCAATAGCAATATCTGTCAAATAAGTAGAATATTCATAACCATAATCTCTATTTTTATCAAGTCCTTTATCAATTAAGATTTTAGTCATTTCAGGATTATTATTTCTAACAGCATAGTAAAGCATATCAAGACCGCCTTCTGTTTCTGTTTCCATACCGCTTGCTCTGGCATTAACATCAGCACCTTCTTTTATAAGCTCTTTTGCTAAATCATTGTATCCGAATTGTACTGCCAAAAACAAAGGAGTAGAATCTTGATATATATATTTATCACCAAAATTTGTATATTCAGTAATTTTTCCTTCTAGTCCTTCCTCTGCCAATAATTTTGATATTTCGTATATTGGTGCTTTATATTTATGTTCATTAAGTATTTCATCTATTTTTTTATATCCTGTAGGTATAGGATCCATTTCTGTACCTTGAATATATTCATTAGTATATTTAGTTGTATCAATATTAATATCTATATTATTATTTTGATTTGTAGTTGTTGGATTAACATATACTTTATTAGTTTCTGTTTGATTAGTTTGAGTATTTTCTGTTTGTTCAGTATTACCGCTGTTACCGCCTCCGCATGAAATTATAGAAATCATTAAAATAAATATTATAATTATGGAAATAATATTTTTCATAGTAAACCGTCCGTATGTATTTTTATTTTCGCATTATAAATTAAAATAACTAAAATTTCAATTACAAAATATTTTTACAATAAAAAAGTGCATACATATATAATGCATACACTTTTTTACTGTAACTTTTATATTTATTATAGATTTTCTATTTCTTGTATACTCAATCCTGTTACTTTACTTATAATATTAACATCTATATTTTCTTTTTTCATATTCTTAGCTGTTAATATTTGATTTTCTTTAATACCTTCTTTAATACCTTCTTTAATACCTTCTTCTTTTCCTTTTTTAATTCCTTCTTCAATTCCTAATCTTCTTTCTTCATCAAGCATTATCTGATTGCCGTATAAATAAGCCTCTTTTTTCTCGTATTCCATCATCATTAATTTACTTTTGACAAAATTATTATATTTTTTCTGTACTTCTTCCATTATAGGTTTTTCTTTTACTATTTCAGACATAGACGCCTCCAAATTTTTACTTGTGAATATTTTGAGCCAATAATTTAAATCTTTAGCTAATATGTTTTTCTTAAACTTTTTTAATTCTATTATATGTATTTGAAGATGGTCGGTTAATAATTTTTTATTATTCATTTCATAGAGCATATAACAAGAATGTATATTTTTAGTTTTATCTAAATTAAAATTAAGAAGATTGATACTTATTACTGGTGTAAGCTCATCGTATCTTTCTCCATGTTTTAATAACTTACTATAATTAGCTGCCCAATAATATAAGATACGTTCTGGGAATCTTGAATTACCTTGTAACTGTATTTCTATTATGACTACT
>NZ_CASEGO010000137.1 GCF_949287625.1 uncultured Brachyspira sp.
CTGTTGGGGGCGGTATATATGTGGGGCTTAATAAATTAATCTTCTTACATGACATTATCATCACTACTATCAAAATAAATAAAAGAAGTAAAAAATACATTTTTTTGTTAATAAAGTTCTTTTTCATATAATAACTCCTTACTTTTTTACTGTAGAATTATCCCTTTATTATTATATACGTAAAAAATTAAATATGCAAGTAAAAAAAATTGAAAAATAATTGTTTAAAAACTATTTTTTAATAATTATTTATAAACTATTATAATTTTTTTGTGTATAGCTTTGTATTATGCAGTAAATAGAAACCGAAGCATTTTTATGAATTTAATACAAGAATACAACATATAAAACATTATCTTTATAATTTTTTAACTAAATAATTTTTTATAACTAATTTTCTAAATTAATTTTTTAACAAGTCTAATAATAAATCTACACGCCGCTTATTAATTAATATAAAGTATAATATTTTTTTACACTGGATTTATTTTGAAAAAATTGTATAATCTATTAGTGATAGTTTTCGATATATTGTAATGACACATTAGAAATATTTTTTAAGGAGTCTGCAATGGCGAGTTTAAGCGATAAAGAAATTAATACCACCTTGGCAAAAATAAGACATGAATATGAACAAGGTGCTGAAAAATATGGTAATAAAATATACAATCTAAACAGTTTTAATGACAGATATAGAGAAGCTTTACAAAACAGACAAGATTTATCAAACTTTCTAATAGTAGAAATAAAAATATTGGAAGACATAAAAACTACATTAAGAGACAGAGAATTAGAACGCCAAAGAAAAAAAGCAGAAGAAGAAAAAGCTAAAGAAAATTCTTTTATGAATAAAGTTGATAATATGATAGAAAAATTCAAAAGTGCAACAGAAAAATATCCGTTAGAAGATATTCACCCTAAAGCTGATGATGAAATAAGACATTTATATGGTGCTTTTAAAGAATTATATAACTGTTTCTCTGTTATTAGATTCTTCTGCTGCGGACCTGCAAGCGACTATGTTGTAGAAACTGCTATCAAAGATTATGATAATCAATTCCAAAAGTTTATTATACCTGTAGGTGAAACAAAAGTGCCTCAGATATTTACTGATTATGTTTATGCTCTTCACAATGGGGATAACTCAAGCAGAGCTGAACAATTTATACTTAAAGAATCTGGATTTTTCCTTCATGCATTTATTGAAAAAATGAATAATATCAAATCATTAGCTCTAAAAGCAAGCAATGACGGAGAAATAGTACTTCCTGATTATTTAAATGTTCAGTCTCCTAGAGTATATAAATTCTTTAAAGGTAAAACTAAAGAAGAAATGTATGATGCTACTATAGCCTATGCCAATGCTATGATAAACGATTTCAGGCTTCAAAGTTTCAAAAAAGATGCACATTAACAAGGTACTAATAGCTCTTTTTTTGATTACATTATCATTATACCCTCAAACTAATGAAGTATTTACTTACAATAGAAAAAATTTATCTAATGCATACCGTTACTATAATGCTAAAAACTATAAAAAAGCAGCTGAATTATTTGAGTATGAAATAGAAAACTCTCCTATATTAAAAATAGAATATTTTGAAAATCTCGCAAATTCATACATGAATCTTAGAGATTATACAAATATGCTTAGGGCAGCAAGAAGCGGAATAATAGTTAATAGATTCTCACCAAAACTTCATTTTCAAAAAGGTTATGCATTATATAAATTGGGGGATACTAATAAGGCTATAGAATCTATAAGATATTCTATAACTTTAGACCCTAATGATGCCTATATGAATAATTTTTTAGGGCTCTTATATCTATATGTAAAAGATTATAAACAGGCGGAGTCTTCTTTTCTTAAAGCAACTGTATACAGCCCTAATAATGTAGTTTATATGGTTAATCTCGCTGCTACATATGAAAGAGACAGAAATTTTAGTTCTGCTTTAAATGTATACGAAGAAGCATATAAAATAAATCCTAATTACAGAGGATTAGGAGATTCTGTAATTAGAGTAAAAGGCATAATAAACAGAATATCTGGAAAAAATATAGAAACAGACCCTGAAATAAATGAAATAGCAGAAAATAAAACTCTATCTACAAATCAAAATATCAATATCACTTATGATGAAGATGTTGAAGTTAAACCTATAGAAATGGACAATATATATACCAATGAAATAAATACTAATAATATAATCATCAATACTAATAATGTGCTAACCAATAATATACTAACTAATTATATAATCACAAATAATAATCTCATAACAAATAATATTATCAATAATGATACAGCATACACAAATATTCAAAATAATACTAATAATTAATTGATTATATAAAAAATTATTGTATTATATATCATTAGGATTATTGTATATGCACACTATTAAAAATACATTAGAAGAATACTATGATAATAAATTGTATCAAAATATCAATTTAGCAAGTTACATAAAAATATCTCAAAAATGGAATGATATTATGGGAGAAGTTTTATCAAAGATATGCTATCCCTTATTTTTTAGAAATGCTGTTCTTACTATTGCTGTAAGAGATAGTGTATGGGCTAATGAAATATTTATGAACAGAGCAAATATATTCAAAAATATAAAAAAAGAAACCAATATAGAAGTAGCAGAATTAAAGACAAGAATCGGAGAAATTAATAATAAGCCAGCTGAAAATTTAAATAAAAAAGAAGATATATATAAAGAACCCACTAAAGAACATAAAGAATGGATAGAGAAAGTAATAAAAGAATCAAATATAAAAGATGAAAAAATGAAAGAGATGTTTTATAATATATTAAAATATGAGGACAGTAATGATTGATGATGAGTTTATAAAAAAGAAAATTTCTGAGTACAAAGCTACAAAAAGTATAATAGCTTTAAGAGAAATTAATGAACATTTATCAAACTATATTTATAACTACCCTAGAAAAGTTTTCGGAGCTTATCATGAAAAGGCTTTGGAATTTTACTCATACTATATTGAAAGAATAGATAATATAATACTTAAATACAATGAAACTGATGCTAAATTTATTACTTGGCTTACATATACATTAAGAACGCATTATATTAATTTTTTAGACTTCAAAAAAAGAAAAGAAAAATACAATAAAAAAGAAATATCAATGGACGCTCCTTTATATAAATCATTATATGAAAGAGAGGCTATTACTCTTCATGATGTGCTTTATGAAACAAAATCCTACTCTATAAATGAATATATTGAAAATTATGATGATGACAGCAATATAGAAAAAATAGCTTTAAATATATTTAACTATATAGAAAAAGAGTTTAAAAGCAGAGATTCTTTAGCATTCTTTATACATAATCTCGAATTATTTATAAACCTTATTATATCGCCGTTAATGAAATATTTTAATATAAGCTACGAAGAAGCATATTCTATAATAGAAAAAGCAAGAGCAACATACATAAATAAATATAATGAAATATTAAAACAGCAGGATAAAATAGCAAAAGTCAATGCACAAATAGAAGAAAATAATAAAAAGGGAATATTTACTGTGCATTTGGCAAGTAAAAAACAAGATTATATAAAAAAGCTGCACAAAATAAAAATAAATGTACCTTATGGTTTTATAGCAAAACTTTTAAATATTACAAGCAATACAGTAACAAAAATAATTAATAAAATTAAATCTAATCTAAAAGAAAATTTTAAAAATTTATTGGAATAATATGGAATAATATATGGATAAAAATAATTACACAGAAGAAGAAATCATAAACTATGTTAATGGAATAAAAGTTTCTGATAACTTTTTAAATATGCTTGAAACAGATGAAGAGCTTCAGAGAAAAGTAAGCAGCCTAAAAAATGATTTGTTTATTATGGAAAATATAGAAGATTCAAATATGTTTATAGAATCAAAGAAAAAATCAGTTATCAATATAAAAGACGGTATAATAGATTATATGCTTTATTTCAGCAGAATATCTCCTATGGCATCAAGAGGCGATGATAATAATGATGATATTTATGTTTATAAAAATATAGAGATAAGTAAAAGCGGCAATGAATATTTTATTAATATAAACGATATAAAAAACTGGTGTGTTATAGAGCATAACGGAGAGAAAATAGTAAATATATTTGGTCAAAAGAATAATTATTCTTCAGCTTTAAAAAAAGGATTGTATAACATAAAAGTAGATAATGAGGAATGCAGTATTAATATAGAATAAATAAATAAATTAGGATGTATAAAATAAATGAACAATATTTGCAAATGGGCTAAAACAGATATAGAGATAAAATACCATAATGAGGAATGGTGCCGAATATGTCATGATGAAAACAAACTATTTGAAATGCTTATATTAGAGGGTATGCAGGCAGGTCTTAGCTGGAGATGCATATTAAATAAGCGTGAGAATATGAGAAAGGCATTTGATAATTTTGATTATAAAAAAATAGCTGAATATGACGATAAAAAAATAGAAGAGCTATTAAATAATAAAGACATAATAAGAAATAGAAGGAAAATTAATGCTCTTATAGTAAATGCTAATAAATTTATAGAAGTTCAAAAAGAGTACGGAAGTTTTGATAAATACATATGGTCTTTTACAAATAATAAGCAAATAGATAATAAATTAGATGATGAATGCATGCTTCCAGCAAGAAATGAATTATCTGACACAATAAGTAAAGATTTATCAAAAAGAGGATTTAAATTCGTAGGAAGTATTATTATATACAGCTATTTGGAAGCCATAGGAATAGTAAATGATCATTCTGTAAACTGTGATTTTTACAAAAAAACTGAATATGACAAATAAAAAATAAAAACTGAATATTGACTAATAATGATAATAAATTAGAATAAAATAATATAATTGTTATACGGATAAAACATATGCACGGATATAATACTATACACTTTAAAAAATCAACTATTATTTACATTAAAGACCAAATACCAAAAGATGTATTTTATATAATAACAAAAGGCAAAGCCATATCATATGGTACTTTTAACTATAATATAGAATTCAATAAGGGAGACATTTTAGGATTAGTAAATATTTTGTTAAATGAACCCTATTTCTTTAATGTAAAAGCAATGGAAGATGTTGAAGCTATAGAAGTAGACATATCAGAAGTTATCAAAACAAAAAATGAAGAGCTAATGATAAAAACAGCTGAGAACTTAGATGCTTCATTTGAAACTTGGCTTGGAAGATATTATATGCAGCTTTCAAAAAATAAAGAGATTTCTCATATAAGAACAAAAGAAGAAATAATGAATATGGCAGATGTTTATAATAAAAACGGATTTAAACATATTGCATACAAAGTATATAACGAATATACAAAACTATTCCCAGAAAATGCTGATGATGTAAAAGATAAACTATCAGAAATAACTCCTATAGAAGAGCCGCAAAAAAATGATGATAATGTATACTATTATAAAAAAGGATATTGTTTGTATACAGAATTGGAATACACTAATACTCTTTATATCATAAAATCAGGAGAAATAGGAATATATAATATAGTAAATTTAGAACAAGTTACAAGAGCCATTTATTCAAAAAACAGTATGATAGACGGATACAAGCCAGTTTTGCAGTATCAGCCTCTTTCAACTTCTGCTGTTGCTTTGGAAGATTCTTATATAAAAGTACTAACAAAAAAAGAATTAATAAATCTTACCGAACATGATCCTGAGCTAAGCCTTTACTATATAAAAATGGTTAGTGTAAAAATAAGAAATACTATATTAAAAATGATGGTTCTTAGTGTAGATGATTTATTATCAAAACTGCTTATAACACTTTATTATATATTAAAAACAGAGATACTCCCTGAAGATGTTAATTCTGTAAATTTATTATATACATTAAATGATATAAAAACTTTAATGAATATAAAAGATGTAAAACTTATAGAGAAAGAATTAAACAGAGTAAGAGGCGTATCAATATCTTCAGATGGGTATATTAATATAACAGATATGAAAAGCCTAATAATAGAATATAGAAACTGTATTAACAGACTAAGCAACACTCATCATCATAGTATGATGTATTTTTAAGATATGTTAGTATATACTGAAAATTTTTAAGTTTGTCAATTGGTACACATTATACATAATTTTCAACTTTTTTGCTGCACACACCACAGGCGGGCTTTGCCAAAAGTTTTTGCCAAAGGCACGCTTCGCGAAAAATGCAATTGCTAGAACTTTATATTTTTAAGATATGTATTAAATGTATGGTAACACCCAAAATTTGGGCTAAAAATGCAGTCTTTTTGGTTCTTTGTGTCAACAAAAGAACTGGGGGTGTGGGGGCTAGTCCCCACAAATCTAAAATTTAAAAATTTA
>NZ_CASEGO010000138.1 GCF_949287625.1 uncultured Brachyspira sp.
ATTTTATTTCTTCGTCTGTTAAATTAAAATCCATATTTTGATTATACCATAAATTAAAAAATTGACAAACTTAAAAATTTTCAGTATATACTGAAAATTTTTAAGTTTGTCAACCGCTAAAACTTATTTTATTAACAACTAATAATACTTTATGCTATTTATGATATTTATAATTACATTTAAACTCGAAATTGACAAATCATATTTGTTTAGCTATATATTGAAAATAATATATTATATGTTAATCTTATTAAAATAATAATTAGAGCATATATATGAAATTTAGCTTAAAAAATATAGAATTAATTAAATTTGAATGGGATTATACATACTTAAAAGCTGTATTAAATATAAAAAACAATTATCCTCTAAAAATTAAAGTAAAAAATATTAAAGCAGATTTAGTAAGTATAACAGAAAAGGTTTTTACAAATATTGAATGCGAAGACTTTTCTATAAAAGCTATGAATTCAGATGATATAGTTTTAAATATTACAATAGATAATAAAGAAACATCAGCATTTATACATAATTTTATACATCACAAAAAATCCGTTTTTAAAATACAATTTATCAGCGGCAAATTATATTTATTTTCTTTAATACCAATAAATTTATCAAATAAGAAAAAAAATATAGATATTCTTGATATTATCAAACATTTATATCATTCTTAAAAATATTACTATTTATATTTATATCTGTTATTATTAAATATAATATATAAAAGGTATAATACATGTTAAAAAATACACTATATTTTGCATTAATATTTAGTATAATGTTTTTTGCATCGTCTTGCGAAACATTACAAAAGTCAGCAACAGAAATTACAAGAAGTTATATAGAGGAGCATAAACCAGATATAAAAATAAAAAAAGCCTCTATTTCTGAAGTTAAATTAACAGATATGACTTTAACTACTCTTTTAGAAATAAAAAATAATCTTCCGCTTGAAGTTCCAATAGACAAGGTTCAGATAGATTTAGTTAATACATCTGGTAAAACATTTGCAACAGCAAGTTCTGTAGAAAATTTAACAATACCTGCAAATAAGTCTAAAGAAATTAATATTAATTTTAATGCCAAATATTTAGATGTATTTACTACAGCATTTAATGCCGTAAAAAGTAAAAGTTTCAAATGTACTGCTGCAACAACTTTGACATTTACAATATATGGAATGTCATTTAGTTTCCCTTATGATAAAGAAATAACATTTGTAGAATAAATTTTGTAGAATATACCTAAACAATTATAATTTGTCAAATTTTAGTTATTTATAAATGTAATTATAATTTATAAATAATATGAAGTATTATTTAGTATTAATAAAATATGTTAAAAATGTATTACAATAACTATATTTTAGTAAAAAATGCAGTCTTTTTGCTTCTTTGTGCCACACCTGCCTACGGCACGCAGAGCGAGGCTGACAGCGTCAAAGAACCTTATATCCTCAATAAGCTCGGATACGCTTCGCGAAAGTGCAAGTATTGAAATTATTATTAAATCGTACTAATTATGTTTTATATATTGTATAAATTATATATTTGAACTACAAAATGCAGTTCTTTTGGTTCTTTTATACCACGCCACGGGCGGACAGACGTCATAAAAGAACTGGGGTTTGGGGCAAAGCCCCAACTATAATAAAAAATATTAGATTAAAAATTTATAAATATTAATAAATTTAGTTTTAAAACAAGTCTAATAAATTTTGTAAATAAATAACAAAAAAGAGTGCTTTTTTTAAGCACTCTTTTTTTTGATACAATTAATTTTTTTAGCTCATTTTATTATTATCAAGCCAATTTTCATTAATTTTTATCACTTCTAAAACAGCATTTTCATTAGGGCTTCCCAACATAGTTTTATTAGCAATCTGTGCCTCTGGAGTTATAAAAGAATATATATCATCTTCAAATAGACTGCATTCTTTTTTATACTCTTCTATAGAAAGAGAAGAAAGATTTTTGTTATTATTAATACAGTATACAACAAGTCTTCCAGATATACCGTGAGCATCTCTGAAAGGAATACCTTTTCTTACAAGATAATCAGCAACTTCTGTAGCATTCAAAAATCCTTCATTAACAGAATTAAGCATATTTTCTTTATTAATCTTCATAGTTTTTAAAACATTAGGAAGTATAGATAAACAGTTTTCAACATTTTTTAAAGAGTCAAATATTCCCTCTTTATCCTCCTGCATATCTTTATTGTATGCCAAAGGAAGAGATTTCATTACTGTTAATATAGAAAATAAGTTTCCATACACCCTTCCAGTTTTTCCGCGAATAAGTTCAAGTATATCTGGGTTTTTCTTTTGAGGCATAAGGCTTGAACCTGTTGTAAACTCATCATCAAACTCTATAAACTTAAACTCAGAAGTGGAATATAAAATAAGCTCTTCAGAAAATCGGCTTAAATGCATCATAATTATTGATAAATCAGCTTCAGTTTCAATAACAAAATCTCTGTCAGATACAGCGTCCAAAGAGTTGAGCATTACATTTTTGAAGTTTAATGTTTCAGCAGTTTTTTTATTGTCTATATTGTAAGTGGAACATGCCAAAGCACCAGCTCCAAGAGGCATTACATCTATACGTTTATAAGCGTCATTTAATCTTTCAAAATCCCTTTTAAACATCTCTACATAAGCCCCTAAATAATGTGCAAATGTAATAACCTGTGCTCTTTGAAGATGAGTATAGCCGCTCATATATGTTTTTGTATTTTCCTTTTGAATGCTTATTAAAACAGAAATTAAATTTAGTATAAGAGATTTTATATTTTCTGTTTTGTTTTTTAAATACATTCTAAGGTCAAGGGCTACTTGATCATTTCTGCTTCTTCCAGTATGTACTTTTTTACCAACTTCTCCTACTTTTTCTATAAGCCATTTTTCTATTTGAGTATGAATGTCTTCAAGTTCAAAATCAAATTGAAGTTTATTATTTTCTATTTCTTCTAAAATTTGTTTTAAGCCGTTTATTATAGTTACGCTTTCATCAAGAGGTATAATAGAGCATTCGCCAAGCATTTTTGCATGTGCTATGCTTCCTAATATATCTTCTTTATACATCTTACAGTCAAAAGATAATGATGAATTAAAATCATTAGCTTCCTTATTAAGAGCTTTTGAAAAACGTCCCCCCCATAATTTTTCTTTCATAAATTAATTATTTAACCCCATTTATTTTATTTTGTTCTTTCATTAAGGCATTAACTTTCAAAGGAAGTCCGTATAATGTTATAAAGCCTTCAGCATCTTTGTGATTGTATAATTCGCCTGTAGTAAAGCTAGCCAAACTCTGATTATAAAGAGAATAAGGAGAAGAAGCTCCTGCAGGTATAATATTTCCTTTATATAGTTTTAATTTTACTTTTCCAGTTACAGTTTCCTGAGTTTTATCAACAAAAGCACTCAAAGCCTCACGGAGAGGAGTAAACCATCTTCCGCTGTATACAAGGTCTGTTAATTTATTTGCAACTATAGCTTTGAATGATAAAGTTTCTCTATCTAAGCATAAATGTTCAAGCTCTCTATGTGCGGCATAAAGAATAGTTCCGCCAGGAGTTTCATAAACACCTCTTGATTTTATACCTACTACGCGGTTTTCTACCAAATCAACTATACCTACTGCATGTTTTCCGCCTATTTCATTTAAATATTTTACCAAATCAGCAGGGGCAAACTCCTTACTGTCTGCTTTAACTGGTATTCCTTTTTCAAATTCTAATTCTACAAATTGTGCCTCATTTGGAGCATTTTCAATAGTATTTGATAATTTCAAAAGTTTTTCATAATTAGGCATATTAGCAGGATCTTCAAGCTCCAAACCCTCATGTGATAAATGCCAAAGGTTTTTGTCTCTGGAATAAGAATCATCTTTTTTCATAGGTACTGGTATATTTCTTTCTTCCAAATACTTTATCTCATCTTCGCGTGATGATATATCCCATATTCTCCAAGGGGCTATTATTTCAAGATTAGGTGCTAATGCTTTTACTGTTAATTCAAATCTTACTTGGTCATTTCCTTTTCCTGTAGCTCCATGTGCTATTGCAGAAGCTCCTTCTTTTAATGCTATTTCAACAAGTTTTTTTGCTATTAAAGGACGTGCTGCTGAAGTACCTAAAAGATATTTATCCTCATAAACTGCATCAGCTTTTAATATAGGGTAAATATAATCTGTAACAAATTCATCTTCGCATTTTACTAGATAATATTTTGAAGCACCTGTTTTTATAGCTTTCTCTTCTAGTCCGTCTGTTTCTGTTCCCTGACCTACATCCACACATGCAGCAATGATATCATAATCATAATTTTCTTTAAGCCATGGTATAATAACTGTAGTGTCTAATCCGCCTGAATAGGCTAGTACTAATTTCTTTTTCATAGTGAATTTCCTTTTTTATTTTATTAAAAAAATTAAATATTTATAAAATTGTTTAAATTATCATATATTATTTTTTATTATTCTTTTATTATGCTGCTCATTATAGCCATTTGGGCATGCATTCTGTTTTCTGCTTCAGTATAAATATATTCAGAGTTTATCTTAAATATATCTTCGTTTATCTCTTCGCCTTTATGAGCAGGCAGACAATGAAGGGCTATAGCATTTTTATCTGCAAGAGAAAATAATTCTTTAGTGAGTGTAAAACCTCTGAAATCATTAAATCTCTTTTCCTTTTCTTTTTCTTTTCCCATAGAAGCCCATACATCAGTATATACTATATTAGAATCTTCTACTGCTTTTTTTACATCATTCATAATATCAACAGTGCATCCATTTTCTTTTGCATAATTTTTGGCTAGTTCTGTGATTTTTGAATCAGGTTCATAGCCTTTAGGTGTTGCTGCTTTTATATTAAGTCCAAGCATAGAACAGCCTATTAAAAGACTATTGCATACATTATTCCCGTCTCCTATAAACGAAAGAGTTAATCCCTTTAGCTTTCCGAAATGTTCTTTTATGGTAAATAAATCTCCCATAATTTGACAAGGGTGTGAAAGGTCTGTCAATGCATTTATAACAGGCACTTTTGAATATTTAGCAAAATCCTCTACATCGCTATGAGCAAACGTTCTTATCATAATTAAATCACAGTATCTTGAAATAACATTTGAACTGTCTTCAATACTTTCTCTCTCTCCAAGTATAATTTCATCTTGTTTTAATACAAAAGCATCGCCGCCTAATTTTTTCATTCCTATTTCAAAACTTAAACGTGTTCTTAAACTAGGTTTTGAAAAATACATTACCATAGTTTTATTTTTCATTATATTCATTTCTTCATTATTTTTTATTCTTGCTTTAAGCTCAAAAGTATAATCAATTAATGCTGATAACTCTTGAGGTGTGAAATCTTCTAAATTGATAAAATGTCTTCCAGATAAATTTACTTTTTTTGTATTATTCATAATTTTTACCCATAAATAAAATTTAAACATTATTTTTTGAGTAATACTATATACCGTTTTTATAATATTGCAATAATTTATAATTAAAAAATAAAGAACTATTTTGACAAAATAAAATTGTTCCAGTATATACCTAAACAACTATATTTTGTCAAAATTAGTTTTTATATTTTTATTATTTGTAGGTACTAGCCCTGCGAAGCACACAGTCGTGCCCGCTCTGCGTGCCTTCGGCAACCCCAGTTCTTTTGTGACGCTGTCCGCCTTCGGTGTGACACAAAGAACCAAAAAGACTATATTTAAGGCTAAATTTAATAATATATTCTACATATAAAACATAATTAGTACTATTTAGTATTATTTTTAGACTTGCACTTTTTGGTTCTTTTTGCGGCGGGAAAAAGTTGAATAAAAAAATTGACAAACTTAAAAATTTTCAGTATATACCTAAACAAATATAATTTGTCAAATTTTAGTTATTTATAAATGTAATTATAATTTATTTGTAACATAATATATTTTTATTAATT
>NZ_CASEGO010000139.1 GCF_949287625.1 uncultured Brachyspira sp.
TAAATTAAAAAATCGCTTGGGTGGGTGCTATAATAACAGTAAAAGCTAAAAGATAAAAAATAATTTATAAATAACATAATAATGCTTAAAATTAAAGGGCGGGAATTGAGAATAAAATTTAAAAATTATACGTTTACATTTGTAAATAGAAGTTTATGATGAATATATACTGAAAATTGTTAAGTTTTTCAATTTTTTTATTCAACTTTTTCCCGCCGCACACCTACTTAACAGTACTTCCTTCGGTCGCAGGCGGACTTCGTCAAAGTTGCTGCCAAAGGCACGCTTCACGAAAGTGCAAGTGTAAAAATAATACTAAATAGTACTAATTATGTTTTATATATAGAATAAATTATTAAATTTAGACTGAAATATAGCCTTTAGCGACTGTGGGCTGTGCCTGCTTCTCGCCTGCCTACGGCACTGACAGTGTCACAAAAGAACTGGGGTTGCCGAAGACATGCATGGTGGGCACGACTGTGTGTTTCGCAGGGCTAGTACCAGAAAATAATAAAAATATAAAAACTAATTTTGACAAACTATAGTTGTTTAGGTATATACTAAAGTGATTTTTTCAATAATTTTCAAAGAGTTGAAACTTTTCCGTTATTAATAATGATAATTCTCTTTGCCGTCTCTTACTTCTATTAAGAAAAAATTTTTTAATAGTACGTTCTATCTTCTTAATATTATTTTCAAATACTTTTTTTATTAGTATTTTTTCTATTAATTTGTTTTTTATTAAAACTTCTTTTTTTAGAATCATTTTTTTTATACTCTTTATTTTCTAAACTCTTAAAATTGTTTTTTTTCTTAGATTTTAAAGGTTTTGATTTATTTATTTTAGCCTTATATGTATTTTCTTTTTTGGTAATTAATCTTTTTTTCTTAGGCTTTGCTTTAGCCCATTTAGATTTATCATGCTTTTTTTCTTTTTTTTCTGATTGTTCAGTTTTATCGGACGTATCAGAGTAAGTATCATCTTCTCCATAGTCTTCATCTATATCATATTCTGAAACATTTGCAAAAATATTTTCTATATCTTTTAATTTTTTATCTTTCTGTTTAAAGAAAAAGTCTATTTCTTTTTTTGTAAGGTCTCTAATATGTCCTGCTTCTAATGTTCCTGAAGTTTCATCATACTTGCTTACGCAGCCTACAGATATCCTCTCCAAATCTATAACCTTATATCCTAAATAATCAAATATCTTTCTTATCTCTCTGTTTTTTCCTTCGTTAATAGTAAGACGTATTTTACTCTGAACTCTTCCTTTTGATAATATCTTAAACTTAAAAGGAGAATATGTAACATTTTTTATTGTAATGCCTTTGCTTGCCTCGTATAATTTTTCTGAATCTATCTTTCCATTAACTGTAACATCATAAACTTTTAATATTTCATAAGACGGGTGTGTAATAATATTTGCAAACTCTCCGTCATTGGTAATTATCATAATGCCTCTTGATTCAGAGTCAAGCCTTCCAGCATAAAAAAGTCTTTCCTTTATACCCTTAAAAAACTCTGTAATTATTCTTCTTCCGGGTAAATATTTTGTAGTGCTTACAACACCTAAAGGCTTATATAATGCCATATATCTTTTTCTCTGTCTTTCTATCAATTTCCTATCTATAGAAACACTGTCAGATTCTTTTACTCTGTATGCAGGGTCTAATATAACCTCATTATTTACTCTTATTCTTCCAGACATTATGGCTTTCTCGCAGTTTCTTCTGCTTGCAAAACCAGATTCTAATATTACTTTGACAAGTCTTACTGCTTCTTCATTTTTTTGTTTTTTCATATATATAAGATGCTCACTAAAAAATTTAACGGACTTTATCATATACTAATTTTATTAATTTGTCAAAACTTAATAAAATGCATATAGACTAAAATTGATTTTTAATATATTATATATCATCTTATTAATAAAAAGTTACGGATTTTAATTATGGATACAGCAAAAGAAGAATATAATATTTCATTTATAAGCATACTTGTAATCTGCTCATATATAGCATGTCAAATGATATCAAATATAGCAAGCGTAAAAATAGCAAATGTTCTTACACTTGCAGTAGACGGAGGAACTTTTTTATATCCTTTAGCCTTTACAATCAGAGATATGGCTCATAAAACCATAGGAAAGAAAAATACTCAAAAACTAATAATAGTATCCGCCATTATTAACATATTCTCCCCTATCTATTTTTATATAGTCTCTCAAATACCTGCAGATGCAAGCTGGCAGTTTAATGAAGCATTTAAAGCAACATTAAGCCCAGTACTTAGAATATCAATAGCTTCAATACTCGGTTCCACTTTATCCGAGCTTGTAGATACAGAAATATATCATTTATTTGTTACTAAAATTACAAAAAAATATCAATGGCTTAGAGTATTAATAAGCAATGCTTTCAGTATACCAGTAGATAACTTGGTATTTGTGATTATAGCATTTTGGGGTGCTTTGCCTTTTGACGCCTTGGTTGCAATATTTATATTTAACTTTATTGTAAAATATGCGGTTACTGTAATAAGCGTACCTATGATATATTTGGTAAAAGATAAAAATTAATTGCTGTTTCTTTTTATATTAAAAATTATATTAAAAAAATACAATTAAGAGAGTAAAAAACAATATGAAAGCTAGTATAAAATATTTATCATCATATTTGCCTGAAAAAGTTGTTACAAATTATGATTTAGAAAAAACATTGGATACCAATAATGATTGGATAGTTACAAGAACTGGAATAGAAGAGCGAAGAATAGCGGACAAAGATGAAAGCACTGGAGATATGGCAGTTAAAGCTGTACAAAAACTTAAAGAAAAAGGAGCTGTAATAGAAGATGCCGATGCTGTAATAGTTGCTACTTCTACAAAATCGTACACTTTTCCTTCTACAGCAGGACTTATACAAAAGGCATTTAATATAAAAAACTCATGCCTTTCTTTTGATATATCAGCAGCATGTTCCGGATATATATATGCTTTAAATACTGCAGCATCGTTAATAGAAAGCGGCGAATGCAAAAAGGTTTTGATAATAGCTGCAGAAAAATGTTCGGATATACTCAACTGGGAAGACAGAAGTACTGCCATACTATTTGGAGATGGGGTTAGCAGTGCATTGCTAGAGGCTTCAGATGAGGGCAAAGGTATTATAGCTACTGATATAGGCTCAGAATCTAATCCAGACATACTTATAGTAAAAGGCGGCGGAAGTGTTTCTCCTATTACAGAAGAAAATGTTTTAGATAAAACAAATACTATATATATGGAAGGTACAGAAGTATTTAAAAAAGCTGTAAAAACCTTTGATCATACTATTAATAAAACTATACAAAATGCCAATTTACAATTAAAAGATTTATCACTTATAATAACACATCAGGCAAATACTAGAATAATGAATGCTGTTGCCAAAACTTTGTCTCTTACAGATGATAAGTTTTATGTTAATATACAAAAATACGGAAATACATCTGCTGCAAGTGTGGGTATAGCTTTTACAGAAGCATTTGAAAATGGGGCTATAAAAGAAGGTGATTATGTACTATTAACTGCTTTTGGTGCTGGTCTTACTTGGGGTTCTACTTTAATAAAATTTTAGAAATAATAAAGTTTTAAAAATTATAATTAAAAGAGGTTATAAAAATGACATTATATGAATATTTAACTTCAGGATTCGGTAAAGAAGAAGATTTGAATTGTGCTGAAAAAATGCTTTACGGAGCAAATAAAGTATATGATTTGAATATAGATAAAAATGATTTAAAATTGGCTGCTGGTTTCGGAGGCGGTATGGCTATGAGACTTACCTGCGGAGTATTAACTGGCGGTATAATGGCTTTTTCTAAGGCGTTTATACAAGAAAGAGGACATGAAGGAACTCTCGTAAAAGAAATAGAAGCAGAATATATAACGAAATTTAATGAGAAGATGAAAAGTACAAACTGTGACTTATTAGTAGAAAAATATAGACACCCAGAAAACGGATGCGATTATCTAATATTTGAAGCGGCTAAAATATTTGATGAATTAATGGAAAAATATAAAGAATATAGAAAAGATAAGTAAAAAATATGTTTTAGTATAAAAAATAAGTGAGAAGATAAAAAATCCTCACTTATTTTTATATTAACTACTTAGTATATACATAAACAAATACAGTTTGTCAAAAATGAAGTTATATTTTGTTTTTAATTATGGAAGCACACAGTCGTGCCCGCTCTGCGTGCAGACGAAGTCCAGCGAAAGGCTATATTTCAGGCTAAATTTAGTAATTTATTCTACATGTAAAACATAAATTAGTACTATTTAGTATTATTTTTACACTTGCACTTTTTGCAGCTTTTTGAGGCTGGAAAAAGTTGAATAAAAAAATTGACAAACTTAAAAATTTTTAGTATATACCTAAACAACTATATTTTGTCAAAAATTATTTTTTTTGTTTTTATTATTTGTGGGGACTAGCCCTGCGAAGCACACAGTCGTGCCACACCCCCCAGTTCTTTTGTTGGCACAAAGAACCAAAAAGACTGCATTTTTAGTCTAAATCTAGGCTATACCTTAAATTTAATACATATATTTTAAATATAAAACATATATTTTAAATATAAAGTTCTAGCAGTTGCGTTTTTCGCTCTGCGTGCCGACGAAGTCCACCTTTGGTTTCGGCAACCCAAGTTCTTTTGCGACCGAAGGAAGTGGGGGGCAGGAGGGAAAAAGAACAACAAAAAAATTGACAAACTTAAAAATTTTCAGTATATGCATTAAACAACTATAGTTTGTCAATACTTTAATTATCATTTTTTATATTTATTTTATTCTTCTTTTTGATATACATGTTCACAGTAAGGAGCATTATAGCAGCCATCGCAGTTAGTTATACTTGGATTGTATTTAAGTTTTCCATTTAAAATATCTTCAAATATTTCATCAAAATAATTATTCAAATTATATTCGCTTTCTATATATCCGCATACTGAAAGCAAAAAATCTCTGTCATTATACACTTCATTTATTTCAGTGTTTTCATCTATAACATCTTTTTCTCTGTATATAGTAAATACTACTTCACAGTGTTCTATTTTTTCTGCTATATTCTTTTTTATATATTCGCTTAAAATTAATTTCAAATAAAGTATAGGCTGAAGATATGTAAGTATTGTATCTTTTATAATTTCTATATTTGTTTTTTCTTTTTTATCTTTTTTTTCTGTTCTAGGGCTTCCTTTATAATCAACAATTCTAACCCCGTTTATATTTTTATATTTATCATCTTTATAACTGAAATCTATTCTGTCTATTACACCTCTTATCTTTAATGTAAAATCTCCTTTTTTATATATTATATATTCTCTTTCATCGAATCCTATACGTCTTTCAAAATCAAAAGGTATATAATGATAGCCTTCATTCATATCTTTAAACTTATTTGTTATTATCTCTTTTTTTATAAAGGCATGCATAACATTTAATGCTTCTTTTTTTATAATATTTTGATCTAATTTATACTCAATAAAATACCTCTCTTCCAAATCTTTTTTTGAATATGATTCTATCATTTTATTAATATGCTCTTCCACTACTTCATCAGCTATATTGCAGTATGTATTAAACTCTTCTTCTTTAAGCGAGCAGTCAAAAATAGATGATTTATCTTGTACATCTTTATAAAACTTTTGAAAAAATTTATGATAGGTAATACCTTTATCAGCACGGTTAATACCCTGAACTTTTGCCTCAACAGAATCTTTCTGATATAAACTCGAATAAAAAAACTTGGCAGAACATTCCATTATAGACTGAAGAGTTGTAACTGAAACTGGACTTTTAAAAATATTATAGAAAAATGTTTTTATCTCTTCGCTTTTATCATCAAAATTATTATATCCGTTTTTATTTCTCTTATGATATACTTTATTCATAATATTTTTAACATCATCTATATAATATGCTGCTTCATGATTAAAAAATAAACTCATTAAATTTTCTTTATTAGTATGAATATTATTTTCTTTTTGTATATATTCTTTTCTGTATATAAGTCCGTTTTCTTTTAAGTTATCAAATTTAAAATCATTATGATACATTTCATTATATAAATCTTCAAGATAATAAAAAGGAACTTCCAAATTACCATTATCATCTTTTAATCTGAAAGAAAAATAAACATGACTGTCTTCATAGCAGTAAGATAATATATTCAAAAATAAAGCATAAGAAATATCAGACAAATAATGCTGAGTATTAAATGCATGCTTTTTCAAATCTTTATTGATACTTTCTCTTAATTTCTCTCCTATAAAAAATACATTTGGTCTTCTGTTTATAAAGTCATTATTCATACCCAATATAAATAAATGCTTAAATCTGAGTCCTCTAGCATCATATAAATTACTAACTGTAAGAGAAATTTCTTTATCATCATTATCCATAAGAGATTTATCTCTTAATAATACATTCAAAGCAGTTTGAAAATCGAAATGACTTATGCTCTCATTTTCTATTGTTTCTATCTCTTCAGTATATGATATAGTAAGCACTAAATCAATAAAGAGTGCCAATGCCTCATTATCTCTATTATAATATTCTTTTTCATATTCATCATCATAAGATATAGAACCAATTTTTAGAAATTTTAAAATATTTATATAAGCAAGTCCTATCTCTTTATAAGTTTTCTTTGATACCAATACATTAAGCAAATCAATAAACTCTATTATAGTTTTTGAAGTGTTATTATTATTGAACTTTCTTGCTATTTTATCCTTAAAGTCATTAAAAGCCATCTTTGAATATATTTCTACCGAATTATATTTATCATACCTATCATAAGAGTAAATCAAATCTCTTATATTATAAGGATTTAATCCCTCAAGATTTTTCATATATGAAGAAGAGAGAACCTTTATTAAAGCGTCTATATTAAGCTCTCCATTATATTTATCAAGTATAGAAAATATAGAAGTAAGCACTGGTATTATAGGTACTTTCCAAACAAAATTAGCCCTTCTTTCATTAAACTTAATAGAACATTCTTTTAATCTTCTTGAAACTATATCACTGTATTTTTGAATATCCGAAAATATTATTCCTATATCATATAATGGGATACCGTTTTTTATTAATTTTATAATCTCATCTATTACCGTATCAGCTTCCTGTTTTGCTCCGAAACCAGATATGAATTTGATTTTTTCTTTATATTTAGTTAAATTAGTTTTATCTATAAGAGATTTTGAAAAATCCGAATTAGTACTAATATCAAAATTATCAATTCCCTGATAAAATGATCTATAATCATAAAAATATTTTTTCATGTCATAAGGCAGTTCCACTTTAATATTTATATTATAATATTTTTTGAGGCTTTCTAAAAATATTAAATGCAATGGCGGTATCTTTTCAAAACCGTAAATGATTATACTGTTATACTCATTCAAATAATCAAGTTCTCTGTTTTTTATAGCCTCTATGAAAAGCTCAAATATATCAAACTCATCTAAGAGATCATTTTGTTTATTATATTCTTTATAATGCTTTATAATTGTATTTATCTCTTTAAGCTCTTTATAATTATTCAAATCAAAACCGTAAAATTTAGCCAAAGTAATTTCTTCTATAAGTTTATAGAATGTGTATGCAAGTTCGTATGTAATATTCTGTTTCGCTATTACAGAGTTTTTATTATTATATTTATATTCATCTAATATGTTATGAATATTGATTATTGCAATTGATTCATCTATATATTGTTTTTGATTATCTATTCTGTAATTTATAAAAAAAGTCTCTTTATTGTCTTTATAATATTTATGCAGTATCTGATAATTACTGATATCCATTGTATAGTTTTTGAATTTATCTTTAAGATAATTATTTTTTGCTTTATAATTTGGAAATAAAATTAATTCTGGCATAACAAAAATCACTTTTTTATTCTATTATACTGAAAATTTTTGAGTTTGTCAATTTTTTATTCAACTCCTTCCATACTTTATACAGCTCAAAAGAAGCAGTCTTTTATAAGATTTATCTGTTTCATATAAAAAAGGCATAGACTAAATAAGTCCATGCCTTTATCAAATTTTTTTTGTATATTACATTTTTCTTAAAGCTATACTAAGAAAGAAGGCAAAACCTCCCCATATGGCTAGCAAACTAAGTCCCATAAATATAGCAGAATCTATTCCCATAATTTTATCTCCTTTATTTAATTTTATTTAGATTGATGAGTTACATTAGGCTGTCTGTCTTTAAACTTAGCAAATAATATACCCACTATAAATGCTATAACAGGCATAGACCAACCCAAAGCAACTAAAGCCCAAGTAGGATAACCGCCATAAGGAGTTTTGAAATCATTAATTAATTTTAATGAAAGCATTACAGCTAAGAATATAGGAGTTAAGAATTTCAAGCAGAAATCCCACCAAACGCCAACTTTAAACTCACTTACAGTGTTGATAGTTTCTTTAAATGAACCAAGTTTATATACCCAAGCAACTAATATAATCTCTATAAGTCCGCTTACTACAATATTATAATTGTTTACAAAAGCGTCCACTATATCAAGTATAGAAAGTCCGCTTCCAGTAGCATATACCATAGATATAGCACCTTGTATTACTATAATAATAATACTTACTTTTTTTCTGTTGAAATGGAATTTATCTATAAATGAAGATATTACTACTTCAGCAAGAGAAATAGCAGAAGTAAGACCAGCAAATGCAAGAACTAAAAAGAATACTAAACCAAATATTCCGTTTAAGCCCGGAAGAGAGTTAATAGCTTCTGGAAATACCATAAATGCCAAACCTATACCGCCGCTTCCAGCTACATCAGCAACGGCTTTTCCTTGAGAATGAGCCATATAACCTATTATACTAAATACTGTAATACCAGCAAATAAACTAAAGCTAGTATCAGCAAAACCTGTCATAAATGCATTGTTTGCTATATCAGAATCATCAGGTAAATAACTAGAATAAGTAATCATGATACCGAAAGCAACAGACATACTATAAAATACTTGTCCGTAAGCATCTATCCAAATTTTAGGATTAGTAAGTTTAGAGAAATCAGGTTTGAACATATAATCAAGACCTGCCAAAGCACCAGGTAAAGTTACACCTCTAATAAGAATAATTACTACTAAAACAGCTAATAAAGGCATAAATATTTTATTAGCTTTTTCTATACCGTCTTTAACACCGCCAATAACAGAAATAAGTATTATAACCCAAACAATAATTAAAGGTATTGCAACACCAATATTAAAATTACTTAATGAAAAACCGCTCTGAAGTTTTAAATATTCATTTGTGAAAAATCCAGCTGTATCAGTTCCCCATTTTAATCCCTGAATAGAAAAAAGTCCATATGATAATGACCAAGCAATAATAACAGAATAATAAACAACTATTGCAAAACATGTAAATACCTGAAGCCAGCCTAACCATTCCCAAGACGGATTAAGTGCCTTCAAAGCACCAGGAGCACTTTTATGAGTTTTGTGTCCTATAGAAAACTCTAATATCATTATAGGTATACCAGCTGTAAGCATAGCTATAAGAAAAACTATCATAAAAGCTCCGCCGCCATTAGATGCAACCATATACGGGAAACGCCATATATTACCCAAACCAACGGCAGAACCTATTGCAGCAAGTATAAAACCTGCTCTTGTTCCCCATTGTCCTCTGTGATGATGATGACTCATCTTTTTTCTCTCCTTTATTTTTTTCATTTATATATACTAAATTTATATAATATATGAAAACACTTTAAATATCAATACTTTGTATAGAATTTTTTTATTTTGTTTTTCACATAAAGATAGACAATATAAATATATCTTTGTTTTTATACGGCACAATATTGTTCTTTGTATTTCTTGCTTAAAAAATTATCATTTGTAGGCTTGTTATGGTGTGCGGTAATTAGATTGTAAATAATAGCTGTATTATATTCTTTTTAGGCACTGCTTATAAATTTATTAAAAAGATATATCTATAAAATTTATAATTAAAAATAATTTATGAAATAAAATCAAAAAAATCTATTTTCTTGGCTTATTTTTCATAAAAAATTTGTTTAACTAATGTTTATATATTTTATTTACTTATAAAAAATCTGGAGTATAATCTAAATGCGTAACATAAACAGAATGAACGATTATTTTGTACGCTGTCTTTTAGGCTCTGTAGGAAATGAGGACATATTAGAGAACATAGTAAATGCTGTACTTGAAGACTTAGGTTTTGAAACTGTGCATAATTTAAAAATAAT
>NZ_CASEGO010000140.1 GCF_949287625.1 uncultured Brachyspira sp.
TTCCTTTTTGTTTGTTGTGATAATTTAAATTATAAGGAATACCTCCTTTTTTTAAACTAAAACTGTGCAATATCTATGGCTCTTAAACAAAAAATATTATAAATATATATTGAAATTTGTATTTTTAGGGTTTATCATATGACAATGAAAAACATATTAATAATTTTTTTTATATTAAGTTCATTTTTATCAGCACAGTATTATTCTTATACTAATATTCCATCTTTTGAAAAAAGCGAATACTTTGTTCATAAAGGAATATCTGGAAAAAAGAATAATGCCTTAATAGTATACACAGAAACTTCAGTTGACAGCAAAGGATACTGGAATATTAAAGAAACATATATTAAAGGCTTTGTTACAAATAAGTTAAAAGACCCTTTTCTATTAGAAGAAAGCATGATGACCAATATAAGAAAGTCTGAAATGTATTCTATAATAGATTTGGCCAATATGCGTACAGTTTATAATAAAAGTATAGACTATCATGATTTCGGTACAATAGAAAATACATTTGATATAAGGGGTAAAATTAATTATACAAATGATTCTGGCTCTTTAGCCATATTTTCTATGTACGGGTCATATCAAATAGCAAGAACTTTTCCTATTGATATAACAAATACAATGAATATTGTTATGCCTACAGCTTCAAAGGACAATAAAGTAAAGGTATCTGTAGTAAATAACGGAATTAAAAAAATCAAAATAAATGTAGAAGAAAAAGAATGCTATGAGATGGAAATAAAAATTGAGGGCATACCTTTTGCTATATTCTTCCCTACAATAAATGCCTATATTGAAAAAGATGATAAAACAAGAAAAATAATAAAGTATAATACTTTGGCTGGAATGCTTGATACTATGGACGTTTTTCTTACACAAAATGGAAAAGAAAATGAGAAATCTCAGGAAAATAATAATAATGATAAATAAATTAGGAGAAAACAATAATGAGCGAATTAAAAGTAGACTGCATAAATATAAATATGTACGGAATGAATTCTTATATAGTATCTTGTGATGATGAGGCTATGATAATAGATATGGCTAAATTATCATTCGGATATGATGATTATAAAAAACTATTAAACGGAAAAAAACTTGTAAGAGTAATATATACACATGGACATTTTGATCATATATCTGGTTCTGATGATATAAGAAAAGAGTTCCCTGATGTTCCTCATTGTGTTCATAATCTTGACTATAATTTTTTTCAAGACCCTAATTTAAATGTAAGTGCATATCTTGGAAACATTATAACCTGTCAAAGCCCTGAAGAGAAATTTAATGACGGCGACACTTTCAAATTAAAAGATATAGAGTTTAAGGTTATACATACTCCGGGTCATACAGAGGGAGGAGTTTGTTTTTATACTGAAGGGCATTTATTCTGCGGAGATACAATATTTGCATACGGCATAGGAAGAACTGACTTTCCTACTGGTGATTATGATACATTAGAAAAAAGTATAAAAGAGAAAGTATTTGCTTTAGATGATAATACTCTTCTATACCCTGGTCATGATGCATACGGATTTAAATTATCGCAAAGAAAAAAAATGGGCGTATTTTAATCTCAATATAAAATGATAATTAGTGCAAGCAGGCGTAGTGATATACCTTCTCTTCATACAAAATGGTTTTTAAATAGATTAAAAGAAGGTTATGTCATCACTCAAAACCCTATAAACAAAAATAATTTTTATAAAGTAACTTTAAATAAAAACATCGTAGATATAATAGTATTTTGGTCAAAAAATCCTAATATAGATTTCTTAAAAGAAGTATATAATTTAGGTTATGAGTTTTATATTCATTTTACTATTACGCCTTATGATAAAACTATAGAAAAAAATATTCCAGATAAAGAATTATTAATAAAAAAATTTATAAAAATAAGTAAATTATTCGGAAAAGAAAAAATAGTTTGGAGATACGACCCTATTATACTAAATGATGATTTTGATGCTGATTATCATATAAATCATTTTAAAAACTTTTCTCATAGCTTAAATGGCTATACTGATGAATGTATATTCAGCTTTATTGAAATATATTCCAAAATAAAAAATAATATCAAAAATATAGATAATAATGATGAAAAAATATCATTAATAAAAACTATAAAAGAAATATCAGAAAAAAATAATATAAAATTAAAAAGCTGCTCTCAAAATATCGATATAACTGAAAAATCTTCATGCATAGATAAAGATAGAATACAAAAAATATTAGGCTATTCTATAAAAGAAAAAAAAGATAAATCTCAAAGAAAATTATGCTGTTGTATTGAAAGTATCGATATAGGTATGTATAATACATGTACTAATGGCTGTATATATTGCTATGCCAATTCAAAAAATATATTAAAAGATTATGATGAAAAGAGTGAAATATTATCGGATAAATATTTAAATGATAATAAAAATATACAAGAGAGAAAAATAATTATCAATGAAAAAAGTAAAGTATTTAAATTATAAATTACGGATAACATAATGATAAAAGAAACTTCACAATTTTTAATTTCAAATATAGATGATATAAAAAATAAAACATTAGCAGTTGCATATTCTGGAGGAATTGATTCTCAGGTTATGCTTAATATCGCATACAGATTAAAAGAGGAATTATCATTTAATTTAATAATGATACATGTTAATTATAATCTAAGAGGAGAAGATTCTGCTAATGATGAATTATTTGCCCGCAGTATGGCTAAAAAATATAATATAGATATATATGTTAAAGAAATACCGCCAAACAGTTATATCGGGAAAAATATCCAGCTTGAAGCTAGAAATGACAGATACGCTTTTTTTGAGGAGCTTTATAATAAAAAAATATATGATTATCTTTTAATAGCACATAATAAAGATGATTTAGCTGAAACTATAATATACAGAATAATTAAAGGTGCTGGAACTGATGTTTATAAAAGTTTAAGAGAAAAAAAAAGATATATTTTAAGACCAATTTTAAACTTTTACAGAAAAGACATTGAAATATATGCTCAAATTAATTCTCTATCTCACAGAGAAGATTATTCAAATAAAAAAAATTATTATGCAAGAAATAAAATAAGAAACCTAATAATACCAATGCTTGAAGAAATAAATAAAAATGCCAAAACAAATATTATACGGTTTGCAAAAAGAAGCTATGAAGAAACTTCTATATTGAGAAAAAAAGTTAATAAATTATATAAAAAAAATATATTTGAAAAAAATAAAAAACTTAATATAAAAAAAATAAAAAATATAAAAAGTCTTTTTATAAAAAAAATCATAATAAAACTTTTAGCCAAAAATAGTATAGAAATAACAGAAAAAAGAGTTATTGAAATATTAAACATAATAAAATCTGATAAGCCTAATATTAAATTAAGGCTTGATAATTGCTATATCATAAAAGAATATAATATTATAAAAATAAAACCTATACAAATAAAAAATGAAGAATATAATTATATAAAAATATATAAAGACGGAGTATATAACTTTTTAGATAAAAAAGCAGAAGTAAAAAGAGTTTTAAATAAAGATATTGATTATAAAGAAGGTTTATATATAAAAGCTAAGTACCCTATTATAATAAGAACTAAAAAAGACGGGGATTTTATATATGCATATCCTAATAATCAAAAAAAATATTTAAGAAAGATTTTTATAGATTTAAAAATATCAGCATATGAGAGAAATACAATACCCGTAATAACTTCAGAAGATGATAATAACATATTGGCATTATACTTAGAGCCTTACGGATTAAACAGAATATCAAATGAAGAAGCTGTAAGTGAAGAAGATGAATATATATTAAAAATCAGCTTTCATAATGACTATGATACTAAAAATTATAAAGGTAAAAGGGATAATTAAAAATGGCATTTTCAGAAAATGAGAGAATGATATTTGGAAAAGGTGTAGGCTGTGTTGTAATAAAAAACGGTAAAGTTCTTCTTGGACGTCATAATTACGGCAGAGGAAACGGACTTCTTATAATACCAGGCGGATTTATTAATGAAGGAGAACTTCCTGCAGAAGCCGCAGAGCGTGAGGTATTGGAAGAGACTAATGTAAAAGTAAGTGCCAAAGAAATAATATCTATGCGTTTTACTTATAATGATTGGTATTTAGTATTTAGAGCAGAGTATATTTCAGGAGAAGCTAGAGTTAATGACAGTGAAAACAGCGAGGTTATTTGGCTTGATATAGAAGAGGCTTTAAATAGAAAAGATGTGCCTCCTCTTACAAAAGAAGCAATAAAATCATACTCAAATTTTATGAACTCAGAAAATAAATATGCTATGAGTATAAAAGAAGATTATGACGCTTCAAGAGAAAGAGGCTCTTATGCCTATTATGATTGATGAGGCTGATTTTAATAAATAAAAAAGTATAGGCAAATTTACCTATACTTCAAAAAATATTATGCTATATGAGAATTAAGCCAAGCAATTATCTCATTATACACATCATCTCTTTGAACATCATTAAGTATTTCATGTCTTCCGTCTTTATAGAGACTTATATTAACATCTTTAAAGCCTAATGATTGATACATATCATATACCCATTTAACACCTCTTCCCATATCTCCTACAGGGTCTTTATCTCCAGATATTAAAAGTATAGGGAAGTCTCTATTCATAGAAGAATAATTATCTTTATTTGAAATTTTATCAATAAGCTCAAACATCTGTATATATGTTTCTATACTTGCAGGCTTATCTGCAAAATATTCATCTTCCTGAACTTTTTTAATTTCTTCTTTATCTGAAGTAAGCCAAGCAAGATTAGAATTTTCTTTAGGGAAGAATTTTTTTCCGTATCCTCCTACAGATAACTTATCAAGCAAATGTGCTCTTTTTCTTCCTCCGAATATAGATTTCTGAAAATTAGCTATAGTCTTTCCAAAATTCTCTATACCTTTCATTTTTCCTCTAGTACCCATTATAATAGCACCGTCTAGGTCTTTATAATACTTTATTAAAAAACCCCTTGTTAGAAATGAACCCATACTATGACCAAACATAAAGTATGGTATATTAGGATAATCAGCTTTGGTGTTTACCATTAAATGTTTTAAATCTTCTATTATCAGTTCATGCCCTTTTTCATCAGCTATATGTCCTATTTGATCCTTACTCACAGTGCTTCTTCCAAAACCTCTATGATCATCAGCACAAACTAAAAAACCAGCTTCATTTAATTTTTCAGCAAACTCTTTATATCTTCCTGCATGTTCTCCAAGCCCATGAACTATCTGCACAACACCTTTAGGCTTAGAATCTGGAATAAAGATATATGTATACATTCTATGACCATCATCAGATATTAATACTCTGTTTAGCATTTTCATAAAAAAGACTCCAATAAATATAAAAATCTATTAAAAAATTGTTTTTACAATTATTATATTCTACTAACAATATAGACAAATCAGCAAATAATACTGCCAATCATAAAATGAATTATATCCTTAAAAATAATAATAAATTATATAGCATTTTTTTTCTTAATGCAATAAATATTTTACTATATTTTTGTTTAAGAGCCATAGATATTGCACACTTTTATTTTAAAAAAAGAAGGTATTCCTTATAATTTAAATTGCTATAAATAACCCCAAAGGAATACCTAT
>NZ_CASEGO010000141.1 GCF_949287625.1 uncultured Brachyspira sp.
CAATATTATCTATTAATGGTGTAATACTCCAGTAACTTTTACCTTTTTTTACTTTTGGATATTTATTATATAAGCTATAAATCCATACTTTTATGCCTTTTAAAAATTCATCCTTTAAACCTTTTGTATATGGTATAAATTTTTTACCACCACTTGTGCCACTTGTAAGTTCAAATAATAATATATCATCACTTGTTAATATGTTTTTACTGCCATTTTTCATCTCTTCTATATATGGAAGATAATCATCATATTCTGATAGTGGCACAGATAAAGAATACTCTTCCCGTGATGAGATATTTGCAAAATTATGTTCTATGCCATATTTACATAATTTATTTTTTTTAAGTATATTTAAAAGAATTCCCTGTTGTACATTGTATATGTTACTGCCAGCACTTAAATATTTATAGTAATCTTTTTTATAAAGCAGCATTAGGATATTATTTAATAATAAATTAATCATTTTTTACCAAACAATATAGGCTTTGCTTTTTCTTTTAAGTTTTCAAGCCGCAGTTCTGTAATACATACCATATCGTTACCATTAATATAATCAGGGTTTGACTGGCTGAAAAATTTAATATCTAAATCCTGCAACTTATCATCAGTTATATCTGCAACTCCCTTTTTTAATTTATCTTTTATGCTTTTATATTCAATAATACCATTTGTTTTATTATATTCATCTTTATAAAAAACTTCCCCAAATCTATCTGCAATTTGTTTTATTTCTGGTGGCATATCATACCTGTATGTTGGATAAAAACTATTAAAAAACTATTATTAGGAGTTGCAGTAATGATTAAAAGAGCATTGATATCCGTATTTTATAAAGACGGAATATTAGAGTTTGCTAAGTTTTTAGCTTCAAAAAATGTGGAAATAGTTTCTACTGGAGGAACTTATAAATATTTAAAAGAGAACGGTATAAATGTTATAGAAGTTGCTGAAGTTACTGGTGCTAAAGAAATGCTTGACGGCAGAGTAAAAACTTTAGACCCTAAAATACATGGAGCAATACTTGCTATAAGAGATAATCCTACTCATATGGAAACTATTAAAGAGAGAGGAATAACTCCTATTGATATGGTAATAGTTAATCTTTATCCTTTCTTTGAAAAGGTACAAGATGACAGTTTGAAATTTGAGGAAAAAATAGAGTTTATAGATATAGGCGGACCTACAATGCTTCGTTCTGCTGCTAAGTCTTTTAAAGATGTTGTTGTTATAAGCGATGTTAAAGATTATGATTTGGTAAAAAACGAAATGGAAAAAGGCGAGGTGAGTTTTGAGACTAAAAAATATTTAGCTTCTAAAGTATTTAATTTAACTTCTGCTTATGATGCTGCAGTGTCTGAGTTTATGTTTAATTCATTGGAAAGTAAAGAAGATAAAAAACTTAATTATTTGAATATGTCTTATAGATTGCAGGAGAAATTAAGATACGGAGAGAATCCTCATCAAGGAGCAAGCTACTATGTATCAACTACAGATAAAGGCTCTATGAAAGATTTTGAACAGTTAAATGGTAAAGAACTTTCATTTAATAATATTAGAGATATGGATATAGCTTTAAAAATAGTACTTGAATTTGATGAAGCTAAAAATGAATATGCATGTTCAGCAATAAAACATTCTACTCCTTGCGGTGCAGCTTTGGGCAGCAATGTACTTGAGGCTTATACTAGAACTTACAACTGTGATCCTACTTCTATATTCGGAGGCATTGTTGCCTTTAATAGTACAGTAGATGAAGCAACAGCAAAAGAACTTGTTAAAATATTTTTGGAAATTGTTATTGCTAAAGACTTTACTAAAGAGGCTTTGGAAGTATTAAAAACAAAAAATAATTTAAGAGTTATAAAATACAAAACTAACACAAGCGATAAAATTAATCTTGTAAAAGTGGACGGAGGATTACTTGTTCAAGATGAGGACAGTGTTTTAGCAGAAGATTATAAAGTTGTAACTGAGAAAAAACCTACTGAAGAAGAAATGAAAAATCTAATATTCGGAATGAAAGTTGTAAAATATGCTAAATCAAATGCTATAGTAGTAATAAAAGACTTTATGGCTAAAGGTATAGGAAGCGGACAGACTAATAGAATATGGGCATGCGAAGATGCTTTAGAACGTGCTGGAGACGGAGTTGTAATGGCGTCTGATGCTTTCTTCCCATTCAGAGATGTTGTTGATGCTTGTGCTAAATATAATATTAAGGCTATAATTCAGCCCGGCGGATCTATTAGAGATAAAGAATCAATAGAAGCCTGCAATGAACATGGCATAGCTATGGTATTTACTGGTATAAGACATTTTAAACATTAATTAATTTTTTATAATTATAAACATTATAGTGAAGTTAATTTTATTAGCTTCACTTTTTTATTAATATAGTGTTTTTATAGGATTTACTATGCATAAAAAATTTAAACCGAATAATACAAAAGAATTAAAACAATTAGTTGATAATGAAAGCGTCAATTTAAATGATATTGATACAAGCCTTATCACTAATATGTCAGATTTATTTAAATGCTCTTCAAGAAAAAATTATGATGGAATTGAAAATTGGGATACTTCAAATGTAGAAAATATGCATGGTTTATTTTCATTTAATAGTTATTTTAATAATGATATAAGTAAATGGAATGTTTCAAAAGTAAAAATTATGTCTAAGATGTTTCATTTTGCTTTATGTTTTAATCAGCCTTTGAATGAGTGGAATGTAGGCAATGCTGAAAGTATGAATATGATGTTTCACTCTGCCAAAGAGTTTAATCAAAGTTTGGATAAATGGAATGTATCTAAAGTAAGAGATATGAGGGGAATGTTTGCTGATACATTGAAGTTTAATCAGGATATTAATAATTGGAATGTAGGCAATGTAAAAGAAATGGATAATATGTTTAATGGTGCTTTGTCTTTTAATCATAATTTAAATAAATGGAATGTTTCAAAAGTAGAAAGTATGAATAAAATGTTTGCTGGAACTCATGCATTTAATCAGGATTTAAATTCTTGGGATATGAAAAACCTTCATTCTATGACTTCTATGTTTGAAAATTCATTTATGTATAAAAATAATAAAATTTCATTGAAGTTTAAAATTTACTCATTCTGTTTAGAAAATAATAATAATTTAGAATATGTTTTATCAGAACTTTTAAAAGATTATGATATTAATGATATATATTACAGCATTAATACAAGCAGAAATAAAAAAATAATGCTTTTTCGTAAAAAATTAGAAAATGATTATTATGATGAATTAAAAGGAATTTCTAACGATTTTAAGGCTATAGAAGAAGCAGAGAATTATATAGAAAATAATTACAATGAAAAAGATGAAAATAAAGTAAAATTTATAGATAATTTAAATATTGGCGATATATTTACTAAAGATAAAACAAAAATAGTCAGTATAAAAGTTATTAAATATATATACTTGTCTTATTTAGCATTAAAGAGAGATTTTTTTAAAATAATACTTACAGATAATATCATTAATTTACTTGACAGAAAATCTTTTATAGAAGCTGTTAGAAAAATATATATATCATCTAAAAAAGAAACTTCAGCCATAATCTACGGTATTTATGGAGGAGATGAGGCATTAAAAGAGATATACAGTAATGAAAAATATTCTAAGCTTCTGCTTATAATATTATCATTTCATAAAGAAAGTGATTATGCTATGAATTTAATATGCAATGTATTTAGATGCAATGAAAGAGAAGATATACAAAAAATGGCAGATGATATATTGCATGATGCTGCTTTGATGAGAAATATAAGCGAAGATGAACTAATATTTAAAACTATACCTAATTTCGGATTTGATAAAAATGGAGATAAAATTTTAGAAGATAATAAATATAAATTAATTATTAAAGATAATGAGGCGGAGCTTTTTGATATTGAAAAAAATAAAATATTAAAATCATATACAAAAAATATGCATTGCGATTTGAAAGAAAAAATAAAATATCTTAAAAAAGAAATTTCATTTACTATAAAGAATCAGAATTTTAATTTGATAAAACTTTTAATGAGCGGTAAAAAATATAGTTATAGTTTTTTCAAAGAAATATTTATTGATAATATTATAATGAATAGATTTGCTGTAAGTTTAGTATGGAATATGCATAGTAAAAATAATATATATACTTTTAGATATTGTAATGACGGAAGTTACAGCGATGAAAATGATGAGAGTATTGAAATTGATGAAAATAGTTATATTAGTTTGGCAAGTCCTTCAGAGATGCCAAAAGAAATTGTATCAAAATGGAAAAATCAGCTAAATGATTATGAATTGGCTCAGCCTATAATGCAGTTTAGCACTATCAATATAGATAATATAGATGAAGCTCTTAATAAATTAAAAACTATAGAAATAAATTATGGTCTTTTAAAAAGTTTTGTTCATAAATATGAAATGAAAAGGCATTTCCTTAATACAAATACAATAAATAAATATTCTTTTTATGACTCTATAAGCAGACAATGTTTTTATGTTGATACTAATATATCATATTATGCTCAAAGCAATGATTCTGTAGTTATCAAGCCAAATTTTGCGGGGCATGATAATTCTGAAGTAAGTAAAAGATTTATTTATACTTGGCTTACATTTTTAATATGGGAGTTAAAATATATTTTTTAATAAATTTTCTATTTTAGGATATGTTATTTTAACACCGATGAAAGCTGAAAATATCCAGCCCCTCTAAGATTATTAATATTAGTAAAACCCAATTTATACATACGCATAGAAGCCATACCTGAACGGCTGCCGCTTGCACAGTATACTATATATTCTTTATTTTTATCTAGTTTAGACATTTTCTCGTTAAATTTGCTGTCGTCTAATGGTATATTTATACTGTTTTTTATATATCCGCTTTGCTGAACTTCTGCGTAGCTTCTTACGTCTATTAGACCTATGTTTTTATTATTTTTGTATAATGATGCGGCTTCATTTATATTGATATTTTTAAACTTACCATTACTCATTATATTAAATATAATTTTTCTCACTAAACTTAATACTATAAATGTTATTATTAATCCTATTATTAAAGTTAAAGTATTATTCATTATATACCCCCTGTATGTATAAATTATTATAACATACAGGGAAGTAAATTTCAATTAATTAATTTAATTTATTTAAATAAATTTCACACATTATAAAAATCTTCTAAATGATAAGCATCATTCCAAAATCTGTATTCCCAAACAAATGCTGTATCAAAAGAAACTATCATTTTTTCTTTAACATAATTGGAAGCATTATTATATAAATCATCAATGATTTTAATCATATTTTCTGTTGATTTTGAGAACTCTTCATCAGCATAAGCGTCAATCCAGTTTTTATATGGATTATTTTCAATTTTTGCATTTTCTTTTATGTGTTTTCCTACTTCATTATATATCCAAAAGCATGGAAGTATAGAAGCAGCTGCTGCCTCAAATGCCTCAGTATGAGATGTATTAATTAGAAAACTAGTATATACTGAAAATTTTTAAGTTTGTCAATTTTTTAATTTATGGTATAATCAAAATATGGATTTTAATTTAACAGACGAAGAAATAAAATTTTTGA
>NZ_CASEGO010000142.1 GCF_949287625.1 uncultured Brachyspira sp.
AAGAACTGGGGTTTGGGGCAAAGCCCCAACTATAATTTAAAAATATTAAATTAAAAATTATATAATATTAATAAATTTAGTTTTGAAACAAGTCTATTGATATTTTTAATATTGCGGCTTTACACCAACTCACACTTCTTTGGTTAAAAATATAGAAATGAAGCTGCTGCTAATGAAAAAATATAGTTATAAAATATTATAACTAAAATTATTATAAATAATTTAGCAAAATGTTTTGAAACACAAAATAATTCTTTGACTTTTTTATAAGTTGAATTATACTTGTATCAAAATAAATAAAAATTGGAGTATAAATATGGCTGTTTTAGTATGCGGAGGAGCTGGTTATATCGGCTCGCATGTCGTTTGTGAACTTTTAAAACAAAATATAGAAACCGTTATAATAGATTCATTAGAATACGGACATAAAGAAGCTATAAAAGAGTGTAAAAATTTTTATCATGGAAATATAGGAGACAGCGATTTACTCGATAAAATTTTTAAAAGTCATGATATAGATTCTGTTATGCATTTATGTGCCTATATAGAAGTTGGAGAAAGTGTGCAAAATCCTGCTAAATATTATCAGAATAATCTATCCAATTCTATAAATCTTCTTAATGCCATGCTTAAAGCTAAAGTAAAAAACTTCATATTCTCTTCTACAGCAGCAGTTTACGGAGAGCCTGAAAAAATACCTTTGGAAGAGGACTGCAGAAAAGAACCTACTAATCCATACGGAGATAGTAAATTAGCATTAGAAAAAATACTTTCTTGGTATACAAAAGCATATGATTTTAATTATGCTGCTTTAAGATATTTTAATGCCTCAGGAGCTCACCCAGACGGACATATAGGCGAAGACCATAAACCTGAATCACATTTAATACCATTAATACTTCAAGTTCCGCTAGGAAAAAGAGAATCAATAAAAATATTTGGTGATGATTATCCTACAAGAGACGGTACTTGTTTGAGAGATTATATACATGTTTGCGACTTAGCTTTAGCACATATTGCTGCTATGAATTATCTAAAAAACGGCGGTAAAAGTGTTTCATGCAATTTAGGAAATGGAAACGGATTCAGTGTAAAAGAAGTTATTGAAGTAGCTAGAAAAGTAACAGGACACCCTATACCTGCGGAAGTTTGCCCTAGAAGAGCAGGCGATTCGTCAGAACTTATAGCAAGCAGTGAGAGGGCAAGAGAAGTTTTAGGTTGGACTCCTACTATAGACTCATTAGAAACTATAGTACAAACTGCTTGGAATTGGCATAAAAATCACCCTAATGGATATAATGACAGATAATATTTCTGTTTTTTAATTATAGGTTCAATAAATATATATTACATTTATTGAACCTATTTTTTTAAATAAAAGCATTAGATTATTTTTTACTTATTACACTTGCCATATATAGTTAAACATCTAAAAGGTGCATTTTAAATTTAGTTTTTTAATGAGTTTATTAACTTCTTTTAAATATGCATTCAAAACCGCATTATGAATTACAAATAAGTCTATTTATAATTCTTTATAAATTATATCCGAAATAAAATTAAAATATTTAGAACTTACCGCTTTCACATTTTCCCTAGCATTAATCTGAACATAGCCGTCATACTTTTTTATCATTTCTATATCATTATTAGAATCACCAGCAGTCAGAATTTTACTTATATTATTATTGGATTTCAAAAGATTATACAAAAACTCTACTCCATTAGCTTTATTAACAGTATTTTTTACTATATCAACCGTTCTTATATTCCCATAAGCAATAAGAGAAGAAGAAAATTCCTTATTGATAATATTTGCAACATTCTCTGTAGATTTAATATCAGAAGTCATTTTATTTATCTGTATAATATTTTTTACAGTATCTATTTCATCAATACTTATTTTTTTATCTACCCTAAAAGGAAGTATATCATTGCCATCTTTCGATTTTACAGATATAATGTAATCATCATTGGCTATCTCTACAGTACCTCCGAAAGTATCATGAAGAAATTTTATAACCATATATGCTGTATCTTCATCTATAGTATCTTTGAATATATTTTCTCTTTTATTATTAAATATCAAAGCTCCGTTATTGGCTATAAGATAATCAAATGTAAGACTATGTCTGTCAATATGCTCAAATATAGAAAATTTATTTCTTCCAGTGGCAATGGCAAATATATTTCCAGCCTCTCTCCATTTAGATATGGCATCGAAAACAGTTTTATCTATTTTTTCATGTATATATATAGTCATATCATAATCGCTAACAAATAGTTTCATAACAACTCTCTTTAATATATTAATTTTAAAATATTTTTAATTTTTACAATGCACTAATTATAATTCAAATTAACTATTATGCAATTATTTTTATAGTTTTTATCATTTATTAAAATAAATAATAAAATTTTTTTAATGTTATACCTAAACAGATATAATTTTTCAAAAATAAAATTATATTTTCTTTTTTAATATCTGGGTCTTTGCTGCGAAGCACACAGTCGTGGGCAACACCACTTCTTTTGTGATGCTCTGCGTGAGCAAAAGGCTACATTTTATGCTAAATTTAGCAATTTATACCACATATAAAACATAATTAGTACGATTTAATAATAATTTCGATACTTGCATTTTTTGGTTCTTTTTGCGGCGGGAAAAAGAACAACAAAAAAATTGACAAACTATAGTTGTTTAGGTATATACTCATTTAAAAACTTAATTAAACAGTAATAATAACAGTATTTTAATTTTTTATAAGTATAAATTTGCTAAGGCTATATTATATGAAAAAGCTAAATTATAAAAATATTAATGAAAAAATAGTATAAATATTTAGTTTTGAAACAAGTATAAATTTCTTATTTAATAAAAAATTACCTTTAATAAAAAATAAAAAAGAGAGGATATTTATTCATATCCCCTCTTAATTAAATGCTATAAATCAATTTAACCTAAAAAACCCTGTATAACTGGCATTAGTATTTTTATTAAAAGAAGTGCTGATAATATCCAAGTTAATAAAGATATATCTTTAGTTTTACCAGAAACAAATTTTAATATAGTAAAAGACAATACTCCGAAAGTAATACCTTCAGCTATACTGTATGCAAAAGGCATAAATATTATACATATAAAAGCTGGTATTGATTCAGTATAATCATAAAAATTTATTTCTAATATAGGAGTCATCATAAATAATCCTACTATTATCAAAGCAGGAGCAGTGGCAGCAGAAGGTATAGATAGAAATATATGAGAAAGAAAAAGAGAAATTGTAAATAATATAGCAACTACTAAAGAAGTAAGACCAGTTTTTCCGCCTTCAGCAACACCTGAAGCACTTTCTACATAAGTAGTAACAGTTGATGTTCCAAGACATGCCCCTACTACTGTACCTACTGCATCAGCAAATAAAGCCTGCTTACATCTAGGTACTTCTCCGCCTTTTGTAAGCATATTAGCTTTGGTACAAACACCTACTAATGTACCTACTGTATCAAACATATCTACGAAAAGAAAAGTAAACATCACTATAAACATATTAGAACTGAATATATTACTGAAATCAAGTTTAAAAGCTATAGGTTCTAATGAAGGAGGTATAAAACTTGCATGAGGAGAAAGTTTTGTAAGCCCCATAGGAATGCCTATTATAGTAGTAATAAATATACCCAAAAGTATAGCTCCTTTAACATTGTAGGCAAGCAAAATAGCTGTGATAATAATACCCAATATAGCAAGAAGTCCGCTTCCGGAAGTAATGTTTCCAAGTCCAAGCAAAGTAGAATCATTATTAACTATTATTTTGGCATTTTGAAGTCCTATAAAAGCAATGAACAAACCTATTCCCACAGAAATAGCTCTTTTCATATTAACAGGTATGCTATTAACTATTGCCTCTCTTACATTGAATATTGTAAGAACAACAAATATAATACCTTCTATAAATACTGCAGTTAAAGCTGTCTGCCAGCTGTAGCCCATACCAAGAACTACAGTAAAAGCAAAAAAGGCATTAAGTCCCATACCTGGAGCTAAAGCAAAAGGCAAATTAGCAAGCAAAGACATAATTAATGTTGCTATTATAGATGACACTACAGTAGCAGTAAAAACAGCCCCTTTATCCATACCTGTAGCACTAAGTATATCAGGGTTTACTGCCAATATATAGGCCATAGTCATAAAAGTAGTAAAGCCCGCTATAACTTCTGTTTTTACATTTGTGCCATGTTCTTTCAGCTTAAAAAACTTTTCCATAAAATATATCCTTTATCATTTTTTATCACAGTATTTTCATATTAATATTGTGAAAGCTATACTATATATGAGTATTATAATTTTTGCAATATTTTTTGAAAATAAATTACAGATATAATAATTATAAAAAATGAATGAAACTTTTACTTATAGAAAATATTAAAAATAAAATTCTATTTTATAAAATATATATTATAGAAATTTCATAATAATGATTAAAAAATAAAAGCCTAATATGTTTTATTTATCATACTAGGCTTTATTATTTTTTTATTAATCTATCATAAATTTATTTCTTTTTATTCTTTTTTGCTTCTTTTGTATTCACTTCAAGTATTGCATTATTATCTTTATTATCTTTTCTTGTGTAAATATATATAAGCATAACAGCACCTATTATCACCATAGGCACAGAATAAATAGCTCCTGCAGTAATTGGTCCTACAGTCCATTCTGTAATGTCTCGTGCGAACTGTTCTATTAATGTTCTAAAAAGCCCGTAAAGCAAAATCCATACCCAAAGTCTTGTACCAGGTCTTATTTTTTTATTCTTCTCGCTTAAATATCCTATTAAAAAAGAAACAAATGCAAGAACCAAGCCTTCAAGAAAAGCTTCGTATAACTGCGAAGGGTGTCTAGGTTCAGTATAAGGTCTTATCGCCTCAAACATAGAAGCCCATCTCTCATAACCGCCTACTGCATCATATAATGGAAATTTCATTCCTAAAAACGAATCTGTAACGCGTCCGTAAAGTTCGGCATTCATGAAATTTCCAATCCTTCCGAAAAATAAACATAAACTTGCAGGAAGAGTTCCGTTATCTGTAATATTATAAAAATCATATTTATATTTTTTGCTGAATACAAATAATGCTATAAACATACCTATAAATCCGCCATGAAATGACATTCCAGCAAAACCAGTGAAAGTAAATCCGTTATCAAGATTAATACCTAATATTTCCCAAGGTGTTAAAAAACTCTTTGGCGAGTAAAAAAGAAAATAACCAATTCTAGCTCCTACTATAGCACCAACAGCAGCATAAAATACCATATCGTATATACCGCCGTTTTTTTCATCAGCATTAAATTTTATCCAGCCTCTTTTTTTCACAAAATATAAAACTATACAGGAAGTTATAATACCTACTATATACATAAGCCCATACCACCTTATAGCCCCTAATATAGGTATGCTTGGAGGAAATACAAACGGAGTAAAAAATTCAGGGTAAGTCATATGTTTTCCTTTTTTAAATTTATTTTTT
>NZ_CASEGO010000143.1 GCF_949287625.1 uncultured Brachyspira sp.
CATAGGTATTCCTTTTTGTTTGTTGTGATAATTTAAATTATAAGGAATACCTCCTTTTTTTAAACTAAAACTGTGCAATATCTATGGCTCTTAAACAATTTTTTAGTTTTTGCTGTACTTGAAAAAAAATAGAAATTCATATAAAATAAACATAATATTTTTAAAAATTACTTTAATAATTAGGATTAATTAATATGGAATATGAAGCAGTCATAGGATTAGAAGTGCATGTTCAGCTTAATACTAAAACTAAAGCATTTTGTTCATGCCCAAATACTTTCGGTGCTCCTGCAAACACTCTTACTTGTCCAAGATGTCAGGCTCACCCTGGTACTTTGCCTATAGTTAATAAAGAAATGGTACATAAAACTATTAAAGCAGGACTTGCTACTAACTGTACTATTCAAAAGAAAAGCAGATTCGCTAGAAAACATTATTTCTACCCAGATTTGCCTTCCTACTATCAGATTACTCAAATGGACGAACCAATCTGTACAGAAGGTCATCTTGATATAACAGTTCTTAATGATGATGGATCTTCTTACAATAAAAGCATAAGAATAAACAGAATACACATGGAAGAAGATGCTGGAAAACTTGTACATGATGATACTGGAAGACCTTTAAGCTATGTAGACTTAAACCGTGCAGGCTGCTGTTTGATAGAATGTGTAAGTGAGCCGGATATTTCTACAGGTGAAGAAGCATATCAGTATTTAACAGAGCTTAAAAAAATATTTAAGTATATTGATGTTTCTGACTGTAATATGGAAGAAGGTTCTTTAAGATGCGATGCTAACGTTTCTATACGCCCTAAAGGAAGTAAAGAACTTGGAGTTAAAACTGAAGTAAAAAACATGAACAGTTTTAGAAATGTGAGACTTGCAATTGACTATGAAATAAAACGTCAGATAAAAGCTCTAAACAATGGAGAGAAAATCTTACAAGAAACAAGACTTTATGATGCTAAAGAAAACAATACTAAAGGTATGCGTTCAAAAGAAGGTGCTGCCGATTATAGATATTTCCCAGACCCAGATATACCTCTTTTAGTACTTCAAGATGAAGAGATTGAAAATGCTAAAAAAGAACTTCCAGAACTTCCGCAGCAAAAACGTGAGAGACTTAAAAAAGATTATGATTTGCCAGATCAGGATATAGTAGTACTTACAGAAGATGCTGCTTTAGCTGACTATTATGAAGCAGCTGTTAAAGCATATCCTAAACAGCCTAAAAAAATAAGCAACTGGATAATGGTAGAAGTTAATGCGTACTTAAATAAAAAACTTCAAACTATAAAAGATTTCAAACCAAAACCAGAACATATTGCTGAAATATTCAAACTTATAGATGAAGGCGTTATAAGCGGTAAAATAGCTAAAGAGATTTTTGAAGATATGTGCGAAACTGGAGAAGCTCCTTCTGTTATAGTAGATAAAAAAGGAATTAAACAAGTAAGTGATACTGGAGAACTTGAAGCTATAATAAGAAAAGTTTTAGAAGAAAATCCTAAATCAGTAGCAGACTTCAAGGCAGGTAAAGAAAAATCATTCGGTTTCTTGGTAGGACAAACTATGAAAGCTACTAAAGGACAGGGTAACCCTAAACTTGTTAATGAAGTATTAAGAAAAGTTTTAAGTGAATAATTTTTTATATTTTTATATATAATTAATATAACCCTAACGGATTTTGCTGTTAGGGTTTTTATTTATATTTTTTTATATAAATAAAATTATAAAAATTTTTATTCGCCGAAAATAGAATTTATAATATTTATTTTATTCTCGCTTTCATCTTCAGAAACTAATTCTTCAATACCAAAAAATATTAAACTTGACAAAGCATCTGGAAAATCTAAGTAGCTGAATATATCACCTTTAATATTATTTTGAGAAAGTGAATCATCAAAATTTAAAAGCTGCCTTAAAGCAATATATCCTCTTCCTTCATTTGTACTAAGCCATTTATCAGTATCTGAACTATCTGGAACTTCCTGCCAGCTTTTAGGAAAATAAACTTTATCATATATCAAATAACTAGCATTAACTATTCTCTCTATTTTATTTTTATGCACATAAAAGGGTGTTACTTCAAAATGTTTCTCTAATCTTTTAACTAATTCTTTTTGAGCAAAATTACTTTCACATAATACTTTTTTTATTTTTTTACTTATTAAAAAATTAATTATACTCTCATCTGTAGTAGAGTTTTCATTATTACGCATAAGTCCAGAATCTATCAAATATATACTCTCCCCTATTTGTGTATAAATGATAACAGAAGTAAAACAATTATATTCTCCAAATGCAGGATCTATTACAGCTTTATGTTCAGATGAATTAATTTCTTCTATAGTATTATTAATATTATTCTTATCATCATAAAACTTTAATTTTGAATATAAAAAAACTTTTCCTTGTTTATTTTTTATTTTGCCAAGCCAAATATGATCATACATTTTAGGAAGAAGTTTTAAAGTAGAAAGTCTTGATTTATTTAATATATCGCTGAAATAATAATTGCCGTCATAATTGATAAATGTTATTAAAATGTTATTATCTTCATATTCTTTATAATTGTATTTTTTATTATTTTTATCAGTGTAAAATAAGCTCTCTAAATTAAATTTACTTGTCATTTTATAAATAAAGTCGGTTTCAAATCTGGGATTAAATGCTATCCATATTTCACTTTTAAAAGCACGTATGGAAGGCTCTAATATCTCATAGCTTCTTTGTGTGAGAGTCTGCCCTTCTTCTATAAAGCATATTCTCACATTATAAATAGATTTTATCTCTTCAATAGAACATTCTCTTATACCTAAAAATATAAATTTACTGTTAGTTATTTTATTAGTAATCTCATTTCTTTTTATATTAAAAAAACTTTCAAGTTTTAATTCTTTAATAATACTCACAAGAAGAGGATAAGTAGAATATGCTATTGACTTTTGAATCTCTCTTGAACAAAGTATAACACCTTTAATCTCAAAACTTTTAGCTATAAGTATCCTAGCAATAGATTCGCTTTTACCTCCTCCCCTGCCTCCGAATGCTATTTTTAAACGCTTATCAGTATTAACCCATTTCTCAAACGGTTTTAATATATTAAACTTTATTTCCATAGTGTCTTTATTACCCATTATAAAAATATTATATATCCTAATAAATATTAAAAATTATTAGTGATTATTAATAAAATTGGGCAACAGCATAACCATTAAATGTAAATAAAATTTTTAAATACTTATATTTTATAACTTCATTTTTTTAATTTTATTATTTTATTCGTTTTTTTATCAGTTATAGAATCAGATACTATATACTTGATTTCTTCAAATGTATTTTCGGTTAATTGTCTAACACCTTTCTCAAGTGCTAAACATAATGATATTTCTTTACTTAAACTTCCTACTTTTAATATGTATAATTTAAGCTGTTCATTAAAATAATCTTCTTCATCTCTTTGCAGTCTCCAATAAGCAGCATCATAAAGTATTGATAAATCTTTGTATACTTTTTTATATTTTTCTATAAAGTTAAAAACTTTTTCATTAACTTCTATACTATAATGCTTCACTTAATGCCTCTATATCATCAATATTAATTTCTTCTGCTTGAGCGGCATGTATTGCATAAATAGGAATTTCTTCTCCCATATCAGCTAATTCCCATATTTTATTATGCGATATATTACTTATTTCCCTTGCTGTATAATTATCACATATTAATTTTAAATAATGTTCTAATATAGAAACTTCTTCAGCAGTCATAATATCTAAATCAATATCATCTGTTAGACTAAAATAAAGTGTAGTATTATCAAGTCTATTTTTTGATGGTTTTCTTATTGAAATTTTTTTCTTCTCTTCCAAGTTTGATAAAATAGTTAATATTTTTTTAGGAACAGGTCCAAACTGTCTTTTTATATATTTATCATTAGTAATAGTTTTATTTTTTCTTATAAACATTTCTATATCAGAAAAAAACAATATCTTGTTTAATTTAATACTTCCCAATTTTCTAATATCATCACAACTATTTATTATGTAATGAACTATTGTTTCATATTTTTTATTATTATTCATAATATAAACCCCTATTAGTTAAATTTATATTTATTAATAATACTTATAAGTAAATATAATATTAAAGTATAGTATATATACTTAAATTTTCAAGTTCAATAACTACTATAAGTAAAAAATTATTAAAAAACAGCATATAACCGCACGTTTAGAGTATTTTTATTTGTTAATAAAGTTTTAATTTATAAGTGAACTATTATATTTTTATACTGCTCTACGTGCGGAATGTGAAATTTTTGAAAAAGTCAATTAATAAAAACTATATATTAATTCAAGATAAATAATTACATAAAAAGTATATTTTTTAAAAAAATTACAAAAATTAATAACATCTTTCGGAAGACATAGCAAATTATTTTTGATAATTCTGTTATAATAAAGCAAGTATCTATATGCAAGAATAACTAAGGATAATATTATATGAAAAAAGAAAGCATTAATACAGCCGACAGAAAATATAATATAAAATATTATAGTAATTCAGATAAAAATTCAAGATACAATTACGTACTTCCTTCGCTTAGAACATTAATATCAGAAGACCGAGAATGCTTTATAGTTTCTAAAATATCAGGGGATAAACCTTACAGCGTAGAGAAAGCAGTTATTACAGAAGATAAAGGCATATTTATATACGAATTTAATGATTTTCAGGCAATAAAGGAAGATATAAAAGGCATAATGACTAATTATAAAGATAAAATACTCTTCTTTGAAATAGGAGTGTTTGCCGATTTATACAGCTATTTAAGAAGTCATTTTGAGCTTGATATAATAAACTATCTTTCAGATGAAGGAAAAATAGATATTTCCAATATTGAAGATAATGTATTTGATAAACTTCCTATCAAGAAAGATAAACTCATAAAAAGAATGCAGAACTATTATGATGATAATAAAAACTGCATACTTCCTTCTTATAAAGTTCAGGATAGTATAGTCAAAGAAGCTAAGAAATCTTCTAACAAAGTGCTTTACTGTGCATATCATCTTCCAGTGCTTGAGAAAATATATTATTTTGAAAATTGTAAATTAAATTTAAAAGATATAGCGGATATTTTCTTCAGCGATGATAATAATGAAAATATCGATAAATCTTTATTAAAAAAGATTCTTTCTAATAAAATAAAGTTAATAGAAGAAAGTGTTAAGCATTTGAATTATACTGAATTAGCAAGAAGAATAGATAATTTTAAATATATTGAAGAGATTTCCTTATCTAAAATAATAGAACATATATTCTGCTTATATTATGTCTTTCAGCATGACAGCGTATTAAGAGATGGTTATACTGGAACGATTTCATTTTGTCAACTGATGTACATTATATGGAATTATCAACTTTTTTGCCGCACAAAAAAGTTGCAAAAAATGCAATTACTAGAA
>NZ_CASEGO010000144.1 GCF_949287625.1 uncultured Brachyspira sp.
ATTTTATTTCTTCGTCTGTTAAATTAAAATCCATATTTTGATTATACCATAAATTAAAAAATTGACAAACTTAAAAATTTTCAGTATATACTGAAAATTCTTAAGTTTGTCAATTTTTTGTTGTTCTTTTTCCCGCCGCACACCATACTTAACAGTACTTCCTTCGGTAGCAGGCGGAACCTTATATCCTCAACAAGCTCGGATACGCTTCGCGAAAGTGTAAGTAAAAAATAATACTAAATAGTACTAATTTATGTTTTACATATAGAATAAATTACCAAATTTAGCCTGAAATATAGCCTTTCGCTGCCGAAGAAGGTACTGTTAAGTATGGGGGCAGATATAAAATTTGAATAAATAACTTAAAAAAATCATCATATATTTTAGCATTTTTGTATAGAATTTTTTTTATTTTTAATATATATTTATAGAATATTTTTAATGTTATTTCCATTACAAATAACAAATAATTTGAGAGGGATAATTTAATGTCAGAAAATCAAAATAATTCTGAAAATACGCAAAATGAAAAAAATACCAGTGCAGAAAAAGAAAACAGAAAAGAAAAGCTAAACACATTAAGGAATATGGGAATTAATCCTTTTCCAAACAGCTATGATGTAACTTATAAGTCTCATGATATAGCAGAAAAATTTGATGAATTAGAAAAGAATCAGACAGAGGTATCCATTGCTGGGAGAATTATGCTTTACAGAGTAATGGGTAAATCTTCATTTTTAACGATAAAAGATTCTCAGGGTACTATTCAGGCCTATATACAAAGAGATAAAGTAGGAGATGAGTTTTATAATACAGTATTTAAAAAGTTAATCGATATAGGTGATATAGTAGGCATTAAAGGTACAGTTTTTAAAACTAAAACTGGAGAGATAACAGTATATGCAAGCGAATTAAAACTTCTTACTAAATCTCTTAATCCTCTTCCAGAAAAATTTCATGGACTTACAGATACAGAACTTCGCTACAGACAAAGATATGTTGATTTGATAATGAATGATGATGTAAAAGAGGCATTTATCAAACGCTCAAAAATGATATCAGCTATAAGAGAAGTAATGATAGAACATAACTTTTTAGAAGTAGAAACTCCTATGATGCATCCTTTAATAGGAGGAGCTAAGGCAAAACCTTTTGTTACACATCATAATACTTTGGATATGACACTTTATCTTAGAATAGCACCGGAGCTTTATTTAAAAAGATTAGTAGTAGGCGGTTTTGACAGGGTGTTTGAACTTAATAGAAATTTCCGCAATGAGGGAATATCTACAAGACATAATCCGGAGTTTACTATGATGGAAGCGTACATGGCATATGCCAACTTCTATAAGGTTATGGAATTGGTAGAAGATGTTTTTTCTAAAGTATGCTATAAATTAAACGGAAAATATACTTCAGTGTATAAAGATTATGAGATTAATTTTAAGCCTCCATTTGCAAGAGTTCCTATGGTAGATTTGGTTAAAGAACATTCTGGACTTGATTTTAATGCAATAGAATCAGATGATGAAGCAATAGAAAAAGCCAAATCAATAGGTGTAGAAATAGATACTTCAAAAACTAAACCTACAAAATGGGAAGTTATGGCTGCTGTATTTGAAGACAGAGTAGAAGAAAAATTAATACAGCCTACATTTGTTATTAATTATCCTAAAGCAGTTTCTCCTCTTTCAAAATCATATCCTGATAATCCAGATATTACAGAAAGATATGAGTTATTTATAGGAGGAATGGAGCTGTCTAATGGTTTCAGCGAACTTAATGATCCGATAGATCAAAAAGAACGTTTTGAAGAACAGTTAAAGGCAAAAGCAAGAGGCGAAGACGAAACTATGGATATGGATTTGGACTATATCAATGCCTTGGAATACGGACTTCCTCCTACAGGCGGGCTTGGAATAGGTATTGACAGAATGGCTATACTATTCTTGAATGCTGCTAGTATTAGAGATACTATTCTTTTCCCTCAGATGAGAAAATCAGATCAGTAATAATAAATTGTTATTAAAAATAATTAAAAGGAATATCATTTTTTTGGTATTCCTTTTTTATTATTAATATGTTTTATATATAATAAAGCGAACATTAAAATAATTAAAAGGATAAAAAATGAAAATAGTTTATTTTGTTTTTATTATTAGTCTTTTATTTTCCTGCAGTAATAATAACAATTCAAAATTAAATAATAAACCAAGAGAATATAAAGTATTTGAAGGAGATTTTATATGTCTCACAGGCTCATCATATTTTATTGATTATGCTTCTTCAAGTAATTATCAGATTCCAGCTGAAGGAGAATATTATAATCTTGAAAGAGAGTTTTTATCATTTAATTTTGAAGGTCCTACAAAAGTTTATCTCAAAGCTGAAGGATATTTAGAAGAGAGAGAAGGCAGAGAAAAAAATACTACAGAAACATTTTTTATAGTTACAAAAATTATCTTGTTTGATACTAATAGGTCTTCTTCATTACTTTAAATATGCTGGAGCAAATGAATATTTATCCCCAGCATTTTTATATAATATTATTAATTATTATTAATTATTATTAATTATTATTTTTACTGCTTCAGTCATATTTTTTAAACTTGGTTTTACTTCCTCCCATTTTCTAGTTTTAAGTCCGCAGTCTGGATTAATCCATAATTGTTCTTTTGGAAACACTTCTAATAAAGCATTTATCTGTTTAACAAACTCTTCTACGCTTGGTATTCTAGGGCTATGTATATCATAAACACCAAGTCCTATTTCATTAGAATAACCTACACTTTTAAATGCTTTTAATATTTTATTACCGCTTCTTGAAGTTTCTATACTTATAACATCAGCATCTAATTTTTCTATAGTTTTTATAATGTCATTAAAGTCACTATAGCACATATGTGTATGTATTTGAGTTTCTGTTTTTGCTATTGAAGAAGCTATTTTAAAACTATCTACTGCCCATTTTTCATAATCTTTTATATTTTCTTTTCTAAGCGGATATCCTTCTTTGAATGCCGCTTCATCTACTTGAATAATTTTTATGCCTGCATTTTGCAAATCATTTATTTCATCAGATATAGCAAAAGCAATTTGTCTGCATACATCGCTTCTTTCTATATCATTTCGTACAAAGCTCCAATTAAGTATAGTAACAGGTCCCGTAAGCATTCCTTTGACTATTTTTTTAGTGAGACTTTGTGCATAAGTTATACATTTTACAGTCATAACACTATTTCTTGATATGTCGCCGTAAATTATAGGAGGTTTTACACATCTGCTTCCATAGCTTTGAACCCAAGCATTCTCACTGAATACAAAACCATTAAGATATTCTGCAAAATATTCTACCATATCATTTCTTTCAGGCTCTCCATGTACTAAAACATCTAAATCTATACTCTCTTGAAACTCTATTGTATATTTTATATATTCTTTTATTTTTGCTTCATATTCTTCTATTTTAATTTTTCCTTTTTTATAATCCATTCTTACAGTTCTTATTTCATCAGTTTGGGGATATGAGCCTATTGTAGTAGAAGCAAGGTTAGGATAGTTTAATAATTTTCTTTGTATTTTTATTCTTTCTTTGAAACATAAATCTCTATTTTGTTTATAACTAGTATTCATTCTTTTTTGCACTTTTTCATCATTTATTTTTTTTGAGTGCATGCGATTTTTATTTATATTAATATTCTCTTCAAAATATTTTTTATCTTCATCATTTGCTTTATCAAAAAATATATTTTCTAAAACTTCTATCTCTCTTATTTTATCAAGAGAAAAGCTAAGCCAAGAAAGTATATCTTTATCCATTTTCTTTTCATTATCTTTACTGTATGGAACATGAAGCAAAGAACAGGAACTTCCTATTACTATTTTATTTTTTGGTATATGTTGGGATATAGTATTTAATAATTGTAATTTATTTTCTAAATTGCTTATCCATATATTTCTTGCGTCTATTATACCTGCATAAAGAGTTTTTCCTGATTTAGCAATTTTTTCAATCATTTCTAAATTTTTATGCCCATATACAAAATCTAAACCAATCCCAAATATATCAGTATCTAATAATATATCAGTAGCTTCATTGCTATGCTCAAAATATGTAGTTACTATAGCTTTTATATTTTTTTGGGAAATATCATTATATACTTCTTTAATATATTTAAAAAATAAATCATTTTCTCCTTTTACAAAAATAGGTTCATGAAACTCTATAGTAATTTCTTTATCCAATTTTGAAAGTTCATCTAATAGTTCAAAATATATATTTTTTACATTGTTAAATACATTTTCAAAACTTCCCTCTATAATTTTGCTTAGTCCAACAAATGTAAATAATCCTATTAAACTAATCTTTGCATTATATCCCAAACTTTTAGCTTCGTTATATTGTTTGATAATATAATCTATGTTTAATTTATATTTATCATCAATACTCAATTCTGGAACTACATAATGATAATTAGTATTAAACCATTTAGTCATCTCATATGCAGCCGAATCTTTATTACCTCTTGCCATAGAAAAGTAACATTCAAGTCCATTTAAGTTTTTAAATCTTTCAGAAATAGCTCCAATGCTGAATGCCAAATCAAGCATATTATCATAAAAACTAAAGTCATTAACGCATACATTGTCAAGATTTTTTTGATAATGCCAATGTTTTTTTCTTAGTTCAGATGCTGTTTTTTCTAAATCTTTTTCATCTGCTTTAGAAGCCCAAAATAATTCCAGAGATTTTTTTAATTCTCTGTTTTCTCCAATCCTTGGAAAACCTATAATTTGTCCCATATATTTTACTCCTTTTTTATTTTTTATATATTATTCCTATTATGATATAATGTCATAATGTTTTGGTATTATGATTTTTATAAGATTTTTACTTTATAGATACTGCGATAATGCTAATAAAATATTATTAACTTAAAAATGTATATTATAAAGTTTTGATTTTTTATTTAAGAATGTTATTTGCACATTAGAATTGTTAAAGGTATTTTTAGAAATGTTAAAGTTCTGAATACTAGAAGGATATTAGTATTTTTTTTATTTTGCATATAAACTCCTTTTAATAAAAAACTACATTTTATTAATTATTTATACATGTAATTTTTTATAAGGAGTGCAAGAGATAATATATTAATCTAGTGCACTCGACTGATTATTTAAGTAAAAAGGTATTCCGACTTTGTTAATTTATAATATAAATTAATCTTTACGGCTGCGTGCCAGCGAGGGATTTTCACCCAGATTCCCCTTAAATATTTTTCATTAAAATATTTCGAAAGATCATAACATAAAAAATATTTTTTTCAATACTTAAATATTGTTATTATTGTTTAAGAGCCATAGATATTGCACACTTTTATTTTAAAAAAAGAAGGTATTCCTTATAATTTAAATTGCTATAAATAACCCCAAAGGAATACCTAT
>NZ_CASEGO010000145.1 GCF_949287625.1 uncultured Brachyspira sp.
GCTATTCCTTTTTGTTTGTTGTGATAATTTAAATTATAAGGAATACCTCCTTTTTTTAAACTAAAACTGTGCAATATCTATGGCTCTTAAACAAAAAATTATCAATATATAACTTGATATATTAGAAACAGTTTGATATAATCAAATGAATTATTTTTTGAGTTTTAATTAAATTAATATGAATAACAAAGCAAAAAAGCAAATAGGAATTATAGTAAATACGCTTAGAGGCGATCCTGCTTGCATTCTAAAAAATATTAAAAAAATATTAAAAAAATATGATATAGAAGCTATTATAATAGATTATGATATATCTACTTATATGAATATTAAAAAGGCTATAAGAAAATTAAGAGATGTATCAATGCTTATATCTATTGGCGGAGACGGTACTTTATTATCTGCTTTAAAAATAGCTATAAAATATGATATTTCTGTACTTCCAATATATAACGGCACACTCGGGTTTATATCAGAGATTCCTCCAAATGAAGCATATATGATACTTAATGAATATTTTGAAGGTAAAAAAACACTTTATGAAATAGAGCCTAGAACTTTATTATCTGTAAGTATATACTCTACTAATAAAAAAGTTATTAAAGAATATTTAGCTGTTAATGAACTTGTACTCAGCAAATGTTCTGGAAGGGCTATATATATTAATATTATGATATCAGGCAAACTTATATCTTCAATAGTAGCAGACGGAGTAGTAATAGCTACACCTACGGGCTCTACTGCATATGCATTAAGTGCCGGCGGTCCTATAGTGTCGCCTAGTATTGATGCCATATCTTTTGTACCTATAGCTCCGCATTCGCTTACATTCAGACCGCTGGTTATTCCAAAACATGATACTATAGAATTAGAATTAACAGAAAAATCTCTAAAAGCTATGGTTATTATAGACGGATATGATATATGCCAATTTAAAAATTATGATAAAATAAAGGCACAAATAAGTGATAAAAGCTGTTATATATTTCAAAGTGCTAACAGACTGTTTTATGATATACTTAGAAATAAACTTAATTGGGGCAGATAATGCTTAAATATCTTGAAATAAGAAATTTTGTTTTGATAGATAAATTAAAAATTAATTTCAGCAGCGGTTTTAATGTGCTTACTGGAGAAACTGGAGCTGGAAAAAGTATTATAATCAGTGCTTTAGAACTTATTACAGGTGAAAAAGGTTCTATAAGAATGGTAGGCTCTAACGGAGACAGACTTATTGTTACTGGAAACTTCAAACTTCAGTCATCTTCAGAAATAGTAAAAAATAAATTAAAAGAATGGAATATAGAAATTAATAATGATGAGCTTACTATAAAAAGAGAAATTACTAAAGACGGAAAAAGCAAATCATTTATAAATAATGTAGGAGTAAAAGTTGCTGAATTAAAAGAGCTTGGAGATTTAATAGTTGATATTCATGGACAGCATGAACATCAGTCTCTTTTTAATCCTGCAAATCATATTAATTTTTATGACAGTTATCTAAATATAGAAGATAAACTTGAAAATTATAAAAATCATTATTATAAATTAACAAAACTTATAAGACAATACAATGAAATATCACAGAATAAAAACTCCATTCTAAAAGAAAAATCTTTTTTGGAATATGCAATAGACGAAATAGAAAAAGCAAAATTAAAACCTAATGAAGATGAAGATATAAAAAACGATATAACAATGATGTCAAATGCTGAGAGCATAGCTTCATCGCTTTCTTCTATAAATAAAGATATATTCGGGAGCGAGTCTGGAGCTTATACAAAACTTACAAGAAGTATAGGAGCATTACAGGCAGTATCAAAATATGACAGCAGACTTTCGGATATTGCTTCGCAGATAGAAGGAATAACATTAAACCTTGAGGATATAAAAAGCGTATTAACAGAAATAAGATCCAAAACAAAATTTGACCCTGAAGAACTTCAGATGCTTAATGAAAGACTTTTCTTTATAAATAATCTTAAAAAGAAATACGGATCTAATATTAAAGAAATTATATCATACGCCAAAGATGCCAAAGAAAAACTAGAATCTTTAAATTTCTCAGAAGAAGATATTGAAAATTTAAAAAAAGAAATAGAATCTTTAAGAGAAAAAACTTCAATACTTGCTAAAGAAATATCGGATATAAGGCACAATAGAAAAGATGAATTTATAAAGGCAATAGAAAAAGAGATGAATGATTTAGGAATGTCATCTACAAAATTTGATGTTGAAATAACTTTAGATGAAGATGATGAAGGAATACTAAATATTGACGGCTCGAATATAAAAGCCAATTCTAACGGAATAGACAATATAGAGTTTATAATAGCACCGAATAAACAGAGCATATATCAGCCTCTTAGAAAAATTGCTTCCGGAGGCGAAATATCAAGAATAATGCTTTCATTAAAGAATGTACTTTCTTTAGGAGATTACTGTGAGACATGCGTTTTTGATGAGATAGATGTTGGAGTTGGCGGAAGAATTGCTGAGGTAATAGGAGAAAAAATAGCTGCTCTTTCAAAAAGGAAACAGGTATTAAGTGTTACACATTTGGCACAAATTGCAATATATGCTAATAATCATTTTAAAGTTACAAAAAATGAAGGCGAAGATACTGTAACTTCTACTATAGAAGAATTAGACAATTCTATGCGTGTTAATGAAATTGCAAGAATGATAACTGGAAAAGAAATTACAGAAGCAAGCATAAAGCATGCTGAAGAATTATTAGAACATGCTGAAAATAATAAAAAAATTATATAATTAATACATATCATAAAAAATAATACAATCAATTTATAAAATATCAGGAAGTAAAAAATGTATACATTGGGAATAGATTTAAGCACTCAAAGTGTAACTCTAAGTATTTTAAATTATGAAACTAAAAAAAATGAATTAAATATATCTATAGCTTTTAACTCATTAGAAGAAATAAAAAAAACATCTATGAATAAAAATAGCCTTTTAATTTATTCTAATATAAAGGGAAAAGCTGAACAAGACCCTAATATATTTTTAGCGGCACTAAATAAAGCATTTGATGAACTTAAACAAAAATGCAGTATAAAAGACATAAAAGCAATACAAATATCAGTACAGCAGCATGGACATGTTTATTTAGCTGAAAAATATAAATATAATTTAGAGAAGTTAAGAGATAAATCATCAGCAAATCAAGGTTTAATGGATATCTTTAAAGATTCATATTCATATAATGCCGCACCTATATGGAGAACTTCCTGCACACAGAAAGAAGCCAATGAATTAAGAGAAGCGGCAGGCGGAAAAGAAAAAATGATACAAATAACTGCCTCAAACTCTCCTCTTAGATTTACAGGTGCTGTTATAAAATACTATTTTGACCATAACAAAGGCTTATCAGAAAATACATACAAAATATTTTTATTAAATACATTCATAGCCTCAGTATTAACTGCCAAAGATGATGTACCTGCAGACTTTGGTAATGCTTCTGGTACAAGTTTAATGGACTATAATAAAAGAGAATGGAATGACACATTATTAAATACTATATCAAGTGATCTAAAACAAAAATTAGGAGAGATCGATGCTCCTTCTAGTTTTGCTGGATATATATCTGAATACTTTATAGAAAGATACGGTTTTGACAGTGAATGTATAGTCGGTATAGGAAGCGGAGATAATCCTCAGACAAAAGTTTTATATAAAGGCGATATATTATCATTAGGAACAAGTTTTGTTTATATGCTTGATATAGATGAAAACACAAGAGATTATTCAGGTGCTGCTAATAATATGTATGACGGTATAGATAATCCTTTTATGATATTATGCAGAACAAACGGAAGTATAGTTTTAGATGAAATTATGAACTCTTATGACAGAACATACAAAGAAGCTGAAAAATCTTTAGAAAAAAATAATGACAATCTTCCAATAATGCTGTGGCAGAAAGAAAATGAATCTGCTCCTATAAGCAAAGCATTTCCTATAAAAAGATATTATGAAACTCCTTCATTTGATGATGATTATAAAGGTATAGTTTTAAGTTCTTTAGGATTATTAGAGATATATTTAAGCAAATTTACTCATAAAAATAGAGATGATAATAAAATAGATCTTGCTGTTACCGGAGGAGCTTCAAACAATAAAGAAATAGTAAAAATAATAGCAAATATTTGGGAATCTCCTATAAAAATACTGCCTTCCGTTGGGGCTTCTTTAGGTGCTGCTTTGTCTGCTGTACTTCTTTTGAAAAAACAAGTTTCTTTAGATGAAATTAGAGCTTCTTTAATTGATAATAATGTAATAGAGCCTGATTTGATGCTTGCAAATAAATATCATAATTATATGAAAATCTTAAAAGAAAGATATGAAGATATTATTAAGCAGTTATAATCTTGCTTTGTGATAGTTGTATAGATATTCATAAAAAATTACTATATATAATTGTAAATAAAGGTATATTAATTGCAGATATTGCATTTAAGTATTTCTTAATTTTTTGAAATATACCTAAATAAATATAGTTTGCCGATTTTGAGTTATTGATAAATGTAATTATAAGTTATAAAATAGCATAAAGTATTATTAGTTGTTTAATAAAATAAGTTTTAAATGTAAAATAAATAATTTATTTTTTATAATAGACTTGTTTCAAAAGTACTTGACAAGATTATATATAAAATTTTCATAATTTATAAATTATAAAAATAATGTTTTACATGTTTTATAATTTATTATTTTAGTATACAAATATGCAGTCCTTTTGCTTCTTTGGGTCACCAAAAGAAGTGGGGTGTGGGGCAAAGCCCCACTTATAAAATAAAAAATACTAAAAATTAAAATAGTAAATTACCTATTGATTTACTTTTGAAACAAGTCTAATAATAGGTAATCAGCCGCATACCCTCACCACAGGCGGACTTCGTCTCGGGTACTTCCTAACTTCGTTCGGTCGCGTTGACATTTGATAATGGAAGATAATACCGTGCGTCCCAAACGAAGATGAGGGAGAGCTCGCTGTTGACAAACTCAAAAATTTTTAGTATAAACAAATGAAATATTATAATTTAAATATAAATGTATGCGTTTATAATAGACTTGTTCAAAAACTATTTTAATATTTAAGGATATATTATGAATAGATATGCATCTCCAATATATAAATATAAAGGAAGGATTAATTTAATAATCTCCTTAATATCAGCTTTAATAAATTTAACAGCATTACTTAATATAAATAATTTTAATTTAATAACATTTAATGCAGTATATTTATTTGGTTTCTTTTCAGTATTTATGTTTATTAATTCCCGTACAGTTTATACTAATATTTTCAAAAATTATAAAAAAGAAATAAAAAATAAAACTCTATTCTCTTTTATTGGTTTTGTTATATCATTAATTTTATATATTTTAATTACAAAAATTATATTTAATAAAGCCGCAGTATTTGATTATATATATGCACTTCTTCCTATTATGAATTTTATTTCTATAATACTAGCTAATACAGTATATTTTATATTAGAAAAAATTTTTATAAATGAAAATAAACATTTCTTTAACATTAAATGCATTTCAAACATATTATTAATATCATTTGTGTATGCATCAGTTTTTATAGCATTATATTTATTTTATGAATATAAATACATTATTATTTTATTAAGTATATCAAACTCTTTACTATCATCAGCTATACTTTCAGTTTTCAATATAATGTCATCAAAGTTTATGAATCCTTGGAGCAGATTTATATTTGTAAATGTCGGTTATATAATATCTTTGATTTTATCTTTAATAATATCTTCTATTGTAATAGCTATTTTATTTAAATTTAAAATTCAAATGTTTATTATGGTTTCTATGATAATATTACTATCATTTATAATTTCTCTTTTATTATCCCATTATATAAAAGCATATTCATATTTATAAAATATATCACACTAGTTTAAAACATTAAGCACATAAATATATTTATTACAAATCATAAACATAAATAACTTCTTCTATATCTTCATCATCTATTTTTAGACTATTTTTATTTCCAGAATCTTTAAACCCGTTTTTTTGATAAAACTCTTTCGCCTTCTCATTCTTATCAAAAACGCAGAGACATATATTTGTATAACCCAAGTCTTTCATATATTTCAAAGCCTCTTCAAGAAGCAAAGTACCTATTCCAGAACCCTGATATATTGGGTGTACATACAAGGATATTATCTCTCCGTAGCCTTCCATACTGCATCTGCTTTTTCCATGAGAAATAACTGCTATAGGTTTATCATCGATATATGCAATATGAGCCTCTCTTGTTTTATTATTAATACCCTCTTCAAACTCAGCACACCAATCATCTAAATATATTCTTTTTAAATATGAATCAGGTATAATATTTTTATAAGTATCTTTCCAGCATATAGCATGAAGCTTGCTTATATCAAAAACATCTTTTAATTCGGCTTTTTTTACAACTATATCCATAATAATATCCTAATAATAATCATTATTAATTACTATTATTATATATCAATAACTATTTATTTTCAATTATTTTAAAAAATGATTTTTTATTATATAGAACTTAAATTTCTCAAAGCATTACTTATCAAATCTTCAGCCGACATGTTATCTTTATTTTCTATAGCAGATAAAGCCTTAACAGCCTCATTATTTGAAAACCCTAATGATATTAAAGCCTTTATAACATCGCTTTCATTATCATTATAATTTTGAATTGATGAAGAAGAAATATTAATATCAATCTTTTCTATTTTGTCTCTAAGTTCAAATAAAAGTTTTTCAGCCTTTTTTAATCCCATACCCTGAACTTTTTTTAATAAATTAATATCCTTATTAAAAAGTATATGCATAAGATCATTAATTGAATACGTAGAAAGTATCTCCATAGCAAGTTTAGGTCCAACCCCTGATGCTGCTATAAGCGTAGAAAACATTTTTTTTTCTTCTCTAGTAAGAAAACCGTAAAGTATCATAGCATCTTCTTTATGTATAAGCTGAGTATAGAGTCTTATTTTATCATCATTTTTTACTTCAAGTTTTCTTGATACTATAATCTCATACCCAACACCATTACAAACAAGAGCTATGACACCCTCGGATATTATCTGAACATTACCTTCTATAAAAGCAAACATAAAAAATATTATTATAAACTAGGCTCGTATTCTAATTCTTTTATCACTTCAAGCATTTTATCAGTGCTTACTTTAGATTCATCATATTCTACTTCAGCACATGCTTTTTCCAAACTTACATCAGCTTTATTTACACCATCTAAGGCAGTTAATTCTTCTGTAACAGCTTTAACACAGTTTTGACATCCCATTCCTTTTATTTTTATAGTTATATTCTTCATTTTTTAATACTCCTTTGTTTTAATCATCTAACAAAATTATATACTAGATAAGGGTATTTTGCAATATAAAAAACAATATTATTTATTTATTTTTTCTGTTTCTTCTTTATACAAATTAAAAACAACACTCATCTCGGTTCCGACATTCTCTTCACTTTTTATATGTATGTCAGCATTGTAGTAATTACATATATTTTTTACTATTGTAAGTCCAAGTCCAGTACCATGAACTTTAAGATATTTATTATTTTTTACTCTAAAAAATCTTTCAAATATCCTGTTTAGATACTGAGGAGCTATTCCGCAGCCTGTATCTTTAACCGTAAATACCGCTTTATCAGCCTTTTGTTTCAAAAATACCTTTACATTTCCGCCGTCATCAGTATATTTTATAGCATTATCAACCAAATTATTAACTACCTCTGTAATCTTTTCTTTATTAGCCATTATAAATGCAGATTCTATATCCAACTCTATATTTATTTCTCTTTGTTCTGCCTTTATTTTATTGCTTTCAAAAACATCAAGTATAATATCCTTAATATCTATCTTTTCATCAATAGTTTCTTTCCAGTTAGCCTCTATTCTGCTTAATGTGAGCATATCTATAACAAGGTCTTTCATTCTCAAAGCCTCATTATTTATACGCTTAATAAAATCAGCCTGATTTTTACCGCCGCCTGTAGCAATAAGAAGTTCAGAGTATCCTATTATAGAAGTAAGAGGAGTTTTCAATTCATGAGAAGCATTGATAAAGAAATCCTGCTTTTCTATCTCTACTTTTCTTATATCTGTAACATCTTCAAATTTTATTAATGCTGATATATTTTCATTATTACGTATAGGTATAATAGTAATTTCTATATCCATAGTATGTTCTTTCACATCAAATTTGGAAAACCTATTAAACTCTATAGCATTATCAATTCTCTCTATTACTTCACTGCTTTTTATGATTTCACTTAAATTTTTTATATTACTGTCAGATATTTCAAGCAAATCAACCGCATACTGATTAATAAAAAATATCTCTTTATTTTTATTAACAGCTATAATACCCTGTGCTATATTTTCAAGTACATATTTAAGTTTTTCTTTTTCAGTCTGGTAACCTGTAATATTTTCATTAAGACTAATAGCTAGCTCATTAATATCATAAAGAATAGTATTAATATCATTATAACCCGTCAGGTTCTTGGGGGCAGCCGATTTATTATTATAAATATTATCAAGAGTTTCTTTTATCATATAAAAAGGAATCATTATATTTCGGCTCATCAAAGGAAGTACCAGTGCCATAATTATAATAACAACACCTATAACCATAACTGCAGTAAATAAAAAACTTATTAAATATTTATTAACAGAATCTATAGGTATTGAAATTCTTAATATATAATCTCTATCATCATCAGCCTTAATCTTTTTTGATACATACATATAAGGTGTTTTCTGGCTTATAGATGTATGTATAGAAAAAGCAGGCTTATTTTCAATACTATGAAGAGCCTCTATTACATCGCTTCTATTAGTATGATTTCCCATAGGATTTTTAGAAGTATCTGTAAGAGTATCTGCTACAACCATTCCATTAGTAGATATTATACTTATCCTAAGTTCCTCTTTATCCGATTGAAGCACAAACTTTCTAAAGGCATCTTCTGTTTGTACATCATATAAATCAATTTCTTTTTCAAGCATATCCATAATATTTAATATCATAACCTGACTGTACATAATATTATTATATTGAACAGTAAATAGTATTCCTATAAACATTAATGCACTTGATAATATAAGAATAAGTAATGATTTATAAAATATATTCCTAATCATAGTATTTTTATGCTTCTGTCAATTTATACCCCATACCTCTGACAGTTATTATATTTTCTTTAGTTAAATCGAGTTTTTGTCTGATAGATTTTATATGCATATCAATAGTTCTTGTTTCCATAGAATGATCTACACCCCATACTTCTTCAAGCATAGTTTCTCTATCAACTACATTATTGGCATTTTCCATTAAAAGTTTAAGCAAATCAAATTCTTTCTGTGTTAAAATAACCTGCCTCTCCCCAACAAAAACGCTTCTTTTTTTAACTACTAGTTTTATTTCACCAAAAGTAAGCTCTTCTGCATCAAGTCTGACATCTTTTTTTCTTAAATTAGCTTTAATTCTTGCAAGAAGTTCAAGAACAGAAAAAGGTTTAGGCATATAGTCGTCTGCACCTAAATTAAGCCCTGTAACAATATTAATTTCGCTTGCCTTTGCTGTAAGCATTATCACCTTAATAGGCAGATGGGCATAATCTGTTCTAATAATCTTTAATATCTCTGTACCCTCTATGTCTGGGAGCATTATATCAAGAAGCACCAAATTAGGTGTCTGCTTCTTTAACGCTTCAAGCATGTCATTACCATTTGAGAAACATTCTATAGTATATCCTGCTTCCTCAACGGTATACTTAATAAGATCTCTGATGTTGTCATCATCTTCTACTGAGTAAATAAGTTCTTTATTCATAATCTAAACTACCAAAATAATATAATTTTTTGTTATATAAACTGCATATTTTATGCTATTAATATACAACTTATATACAATAATAATATAATAAAAATTTATTTTTTGTCAAAATTTTTTATAGCCGCTAAAAAAATCATTCGTATTTTATTTAATATAATAACTTTCATAGCTAATATTAAGTAAAAAATATTAAATTTTGCACGGGTTCCATACATATTGCATTTAAGTATTCCTTAATTTCTTAAAGTATAGCATAGGAGTATCATAATTTAAAGTAGAATGTATTCTTT
>NZ_CASEGO010000146.1 GCF_949287625.1 uncultured Brachyspira sp.
GTCTTGTCTTGTCTTGTCTTGTCTTGTGGTTATTTTTATACCTAAAATAGTAATTATTTTATATCTATTATTTTGTTTTATAGAGAAAATATTTTCTATAAAAGAATTTTTAGTTTTAATATCACTATAGATTTCATTTGGGGTTTCATTAAGTAGTTCTAAAATGCCTCTATACCAATGTTCATAATCTCCTTTATAGATATCAACTACTAAATCAAAATTAACATAATTATAATAAGCTTTTATTTTATTCATTCTATCTGTGAAAGTAATATTTTCAAATAGTGACTTACTTTTAAAATAAAATTCTTTTCTAAAGCTTTTATCACTTAAAAATAGTATTCTAGCCCTATAAATTATATGAGGTATTACAACTAATAAAAATAAGGCATAATACTTTGCAAAATCAAGGTTAGACAATGTTTGTATATAATTTTTTGTAGTGATCATATTATTTATTCCATTTAATACAGTATCTCTTTTTGATTGAGTAGAATTTTGATTAAGCCTGTAATTATATTTTATATCTCTAAAAAAACTAGCCCTATTTAATTTTGACAAAAGTGTATACCAGAATATTATATCTTCACCTGTTCCATAATTAGGAAATTTAAAATTAAGGCTTTTAACAAATTTTAAATTAAATATTTTATCCCAAACATGACAAGGAACTAACATTATATCTGGTGTATTATAAGCATTAATATTTGCTCCGTATAATGAGTTAGGTAAAGAAGCATTGTATAATAATTTATTGTCTTCCGTTACAGCTCTATGTAAAGATATAACCATTTCTGAATTATTTTTATCCGCATTTTTTATAAGAAATTCCAAGAAATCATTGTCCATAAAATCATCACCATCCATAAAATGAATATATTCACCTTTGGCAGTTTCTATACTAAGATTTCTTACACTTCCAAGTCCTCCATTTTCTTTATTTATTATTCTTATTCTTTTGTCGGAAACAGCATATTTTTCTATTATATCTTTAGTGGAGTCTGTGGAACCATCATTAATAATAATAATTTCAATATTTTCTAATGTTTGATTAATAACAGATTCTATAGCTTGAGATATGTATTTTTCTACATTATATGCTGCTATTGCTACAGTTATTTTTGGTTTAGAAGCATCTTCTCTATTTGGTATATTTATTTTTTTATGTACTTTATTTTTATAAGTATCATCTGTATAAGTATTATAATCATACCATCTTCTATTTTCATCTGTAGTAAGAACTACAGCAGGAAATTCAGCTATGCTATAACCTTCTATAGATTTTTGATTTATATATATAGCTGTTAATCTTTCTCCTAAATAACCATTATATCTAGCATATTTACTGTATTGACATAATCTAGCATCATATAAATTTATTTTTTCATCTACTTTAGAAGTTATTGAAAACATCCATTTAGCATATTCATCAAAGTCATCAGACTTCATTATGATCATATTAGCATAATACGATTTATGACCATACAGTAATTCTAAAGCATTATTGTAATATTCTGGATAATCATTTTTTATAATATCCATAGCAATATCTAAATGTTCTGGAAGGTGTTCTGCTTTATAGTGATCTTCTACAGTATAATTTGACCAAGTTCTTAAATCTTCTTTCTTTCTTGTAATAATGAGGTTATCCTTTAATATTTCAGATATTCTATCTTCATTTATCTGCATTTTTTCTAAGAAATCATTAGAATTAAATTTATCATCTATAACTATTTCATAAAAATCTCTATTTTTATTTTCGCTGTTGGGATTTAAATCTAAAAATCTTCTATAATGTAATAATCCTTTATAATTAGATTTTTTATTTTTCCATAACCAATATATAGCAGTTAATTCAGCATAATTATAATTTTTATATGATATATTATCTCCTATATCATCACCTATCATATTATCTAATACATTTGGTGCTAAAATTCTTCCAACTTGAATTGGTATTAAACAATTATTCTTTACTATTATTGATTCTTTATGATATGCTACAGCTATAGCACAATTAATATTTTTATTTATTAATTCTTTTTCCCATAAATAATTAGTTTTAATTGATTCTTCTAGAGTTCTTTTAGGTTCCCATTTCAATATTGTTTTTGCTTTTGTTATATCAGCATAAAGTTTAGCAGGATCTCCAGGTCTTCTTTCTTTTATTTCTACAGGTATTTTTTGGTTTAATACTTTTTCACAAACATCAAAAACCTCTTTTACACTATGACCATTTCCTGTTCCCAAATTAAATATGTCTGTTTTGTTGTTTTTTAGTAAATATTCATAAGCCAATCTATGAGCTTCAGCTAAATCTAATACATTAACATAATCTCTTACACAAGTACCGTCTTTAGTATCATAATCTGATCCGAATATATTAAAAGTTTTTGATTCATTTATTGCAGATTTTATGATATTAGGAATTAAATGTGTTTCCGGTTCATGCCATTCTCCAATTCTTCCTTTCTCATCTGAACCAGCAACGTTGAAATATCTTAATCTAATAGATTTTAACCCATATGCTCTATCATAATCATCCATTATACGTTCTACAGCTAATTTGGAATATCCATACGGATTTATAGGATTTTGAATATGTTTCTCATCTATTGGTGTATATTGTGGTTCACCATAAGTAGCACAAGTTGAAGAAAAGACTATATGTTTTACATTATGCTTAATCATAGTATCAAGCAAATTTACAGTACCATATATATTATTAATGTAATATTTACTTGGATTTTTCACACTTTCTTCTACTAAAGCAAAAGCAGCAAAATGTATAACACCTTCTACATTATAAGAAGAGAATAAATTTTCTATATCTTTTAAGTTTCTTAAATCACCTTTTACAAATTTTACATTTCCTAAACTAAGCAATGTATCAGCAGTTTCTATATGTCCGTTTTCTAAATTATCAAATATTAAAATATCATAATTATTTTCTATCAAATTAAGCACTGTATGGCTACCTATATAGCCAGCTCCACCAGTTATTAACAACATAACACGCCTCAACTTTACAAAATATTGACTAAGTATATCATATATTTTTTTTCAGTCAAGTATTTTTACTATTTTATATGTGTTTTTTACTAATAAGTATTGTTATTAAATATAAAAAATATTATTTTTCATATAATTTAGAAAAATATTTTTTATAATAATTATCTTTCATATTCGAATTATTAACAGTTTTTATGATCTAGCATATTATTTTTATCAAATTTATATATACATTTACAAACATATGAATAATGATATATTAATTTAATACTACACTTTTATAATAAATTTATATTTTAGTCATAGTAAAAAGAAACAAAAATACTAAACTATTACATGTACTTTATAATACACTACTTTTGACCATACTAATTTACATCTTCTCATACATTATATATAAATAACACATTTTAAAAATACATTTTTACTAAGTATGTTTAAGTTTATTTTATTAAATAATATTAATTTTTTAATACTATCACTGCCATATGAATAGGATATTTATACCATAACAAATATATCTTTCACAAAAAATACAGCAAATAATAATATAGAAATTATTGATAAAAATGACTTAATTGATATTTTAATTTATAGTTAATATCAATAAATATAAAATTGCATGCCAGTAAGACATATTGCATTTAAGTATTCCTTAATTTATTAAAGTAATCAAACAGTGTATAATAATTTAAAGCAGAGTATGTACATTTGTAATTCCAAAAATTATTATATTTTTCTTAATTTTTTATTAGCTTTATACAAAGTTAATTACTGATTACAAAGTCATAAATTCTTTTTAGTCACAGCTATGTGTACTTTTTACTCCACCTACAGGGTACATCGTAGAATGTATATAAACTCTTTTAATATACTTCTTAAAAGATAATGAATGTTCTGTATTAAATAAAAGTTTTCTGTAAACAAATTACATGCCATTGTCTATTTTAATAGAATGAACACGGAAAGTAAAATATTATAGTATACGTTTAATCAATAGTGATTTCTTCAGTTTTTTCAGAATTATTTTTAGCTTTATTAATCATTAATACTATATTTTTTCTGATTTATATTATATTGTTTCATAGGAATTACTTTAAGTTTGTTTATATGCTAATTTAAATTATAAATAATACCTGCTTTTTTAAACTAAAAAGTGTGCAATATCTATAGCTCTTAAACGCTTTTAAACAAAAAAAATATTGATATTTAACAAAATATACATTATACTTTTTCTATTAAAAATATTTTAGGACATAATTATGAATATATTCTTTACAATAAATAATAGTTATGCAAAATATCTTGCCGTAACAATAGCTTCTATTTTATATAATTTAGATCAAAATGAAATAGTAAATTTTTTTATATTAGATGGCGGTATATCTGAATATAATAAAATAAAAATAAATAATTTGAAAAAAATTAAAAATTTTAATATAGAGTATATTGTAGTAGATAAATCCAAATTTGAAAAAATAGTTTCATCATCTCAGGCTCATATATCTAATGAAACAAATTATAGATTTATAATATCTTCTTTAAAACCAGATTTAGATAAATGTTTATTCTTAGATGCTGATTTAATAATAGATAAAGATATAACAGAATTATATAATACAGATATAGATGACTATTATATGGCTGCTGTGGCAGATCAGGCAGCATTGGATAATACTTTTTCTTGTACTTATAAATTAAATCTTCCAGAAAATTACAGATATGTTAATACAGGAGTCATTTTAGTTAATTTAAAAAAATGGAGGGAAGATAATATAGAGACTAAATTATTTGAAAATGTATTCAAGTATTCTAATGTATTAATGTTTCCTGATCAAGATACTCTTAACATAACATTAAATAGCAAAGTCAAATATTTATCTCATGTATATAATGCTATGCCAGTACAAAATTACATTGTCAAAGAAGAAAAAGAAGAAGCTTTTAATAATCCAGTTATAATACATTGGGCAGGTTTTATGAAACCATGGCGATTTATAGAAGCTAATTATTCCAATTATTTTTGGAAATATGCTAAAATGACAGATTTTTATGAGGATATTATATATGAAAATATAGAAGATATTATGTATAAAAAAACAACAGAAGAATTTAATAAAATATTGATGGAAAAACAATTAGAAAATAGGATTAATAATATTGATGAAAGAACTAATATTATTTATAATTTAGAAAATGATATTAATAATCTTAATGAAAGAACTAATATTATTTATAATAAAGTTAATATACTTATTAATAAAATTGCTTGGTGGATACCAGTGAAAAAGTGGCGTGATAATTTTAGATCTAAATTTGAAAGACCAGACCAGACCAGACCAGACCAGACCAGACCAGACCAGACCAGACCAGACCAGACCAGACCTAATTACTATATATGCAATGATTGCATATACTTTCCTAAATATAAAAAATTACAACCTATGCTGCAATTTTATATTGCAGCATAGGTTTTTTATTTAATTAAGGATTTTATATGTTAAAGAAGATATTAAACTTTATTTATTCAAAAAGAGATGAGGGAATATATTGTTATATAACTATCTTAGGAATCAAAATAGTTACTAAGCCTTTAAGACTGCAAATTGAAAAAAAATTAAATGATATGGAAAATAAAATTAATAATTCATTTAATGAGTTGTATCCATTCATATTTGATAGAAACAATGAAATGCACAAACGTTTTGATGATATATATCCTTTCATATGCGATAGATTAGGCGAAGTACACAAACGTTTTGATGAGTTATATCCTTTCTTAGAACAGAGGTATTCTGATGTACATACTAGATTTAATCAATTATATCCTTTTTGGGAAGAAAGACTAAAAGATGTACATACTAGATTTGATCAATTATATCCTTTTATGTTAGATAGAACTAATGACATAAATAAGAAAATAGATAATTTATACCCTTTTATAAATGATAGATTTTTGTATACTGATTCAAATGTTAATGATATAAAAGATCGTAATTTGGTATATTTATATGGACATTTTTTTGAGATGTATCAATATATGATAGAAAATGAAGATGAATTTAATAAAAATATAGAAGATTTCAAAATTGGACTAGATAATTATGGACTAGAAGTTTTAAATACTTATTTGATGCAGATAAAATCATTTGTAAATAAAAAAATATGCGGACGACATTTTTATAAAATAGATAATACAATGTCTCATTTTTTTACAAATGAACAAAGAGTTGTATGGCTAAATAGAGATAGAATTATGAAATTCATAAATGATAAATATTCAAAAAAATATGATATAAATGATATACTTCCATCATTACATGTAAATTATTATGAATTGGGAATAGTTTATTTACCTGATAGTATAAAAAAGAGATTTTCAAATTCCATAGCTATAGATTGCGGAACTTGGATAGGTGATTCAGCTATTATGTTATATGAAGAATACGATTTTAAAGAAATTCATTGCTTTGAACCTATAAAAAGAATATTTAACAAATTAAAAAATAATGTAGATAAATATAGATTATATGACAGAATTAAAATACATAATTACGCTGTATCTAATAAAAATGAAAAAACGTACATGTTAGATGATGATGCAGGTTCTACAATAATTGATAGTAACATAGATGAGGCAGAAATTGTTGAATCAATTACATTGGATAAATATTTAGAAAATAAAGAAAATATAAGTTTAATAAAATTTGATATAGAAGGATTTGAGGAACAGGGTCTATTGGGAGCAGAAAATATTATAATAAAGTATAACCCAGTACTTTTAATTAGTTGTTACCATGACTATGTTTCATTAGGTCAAATGTTTAGAATAAAAAAATATATAGAAAAATTAAATTTAGGGTATAAAATTCTTTTTAGAGGTCTAACACCTGACTGCAATTATGAATATAATTTGATATGCTATACTGAGACCAGACCAGACCAGACCAGACCAGACCAGACCAGACCAGACCAGACCAGACCAGACCAGACCAGACCTAATTACTATATATGCAATGATTGCATATACTTT
>NZ_CASEGO010000147.1 GCF_949287625.1 uncultured Brachyspira sp.
ATAAAAGAATACATTCTACTTTAAATTATGATACTCCTATGCTATACTTTAAGAAATTAAGGAATACTTAAATGCAATATGTATGGAACCCGTGCAAATCAAAAACAATATTAAAAGTTTATGACTTTTTTATATACATAAAAATATAGTTTGTTAATCTTTATATTTTTGCAAATGTATTATCAATTTTTTGATGTTTTTTGCATCATACTTTATTTACATATTAAACCTAGTCTAAAGAACTGGAGTATAAAGCAAGTCTATTAAATACTGCAAATATTTTTAAATTAAAAAATTAATTTTTGACAAACTAAAAAAATTTCAGTATAATTAAGCTATGAAAGAGATTAACAGACTTAATGATTTATTTGTACGATATTTAATCGGTACTGAAGGCGATGAGGATATATTAGAAAATATTGTTAATGCTGTTTTAAATGATGCAGACTTTGAATCGGTAAGCAATCTTGAAATTATTAATCCTTATAATTTAGCTTCAAATGAAAACCTAAAAGAATCTATTCTCGATGTTAAAGCAAAAACAAAAGACGGTAAAAAGATACTTATAGAAATACAGTTAGTAGGAAACAATAATTTTATAAAAAGAATATTATATTACATAGCAAAAAATATAGCTTCTGAATTGAAAGAAAATGATTTATATACAGGTATAAGTCAGATGATTAGTATCAGTTTTATCAATTTTAATTTAACTATAGGAAATGAAACAGATATAAAAAAAGAACATAAATGTTTTACACTTGCAGATGTTTATAATCCTAATCTTAGATTGGACGATTTACAAATACATTTTATAGAAATTAAAAGATTTGCAGAAATATTAAAAAATGTTAGTATAGGTGAATATAACAAAAATAAACTTTTATCTTGGATTGACTTTTTTACAACTAAAGATTTAGAAAAAAGTATAAATAAACTATTGGGAGGTAATGATATCATGCCTAAAGTTATAGATAAATATAAAAGATTTGTAGCTGATGAAAAAGAGATGTCTGCTTACAATGAAAGAGATACTTTTCTTTACGGACAGGCTGCTATGCTTCAGTATGAAAGGTCAGAAGGAAAAAAAGAAGGCATAGAGATAGGTTTTCAGCAAGGTATAGAAAAGGGAATAGAACAAGGAATAAAGAAAGGGATAGAACAAGGGATAGAACAAGGGATAGAACAAGGGATAGAACAAGGCTACAAAGAAAGTCAAATAAATATAGCAAAAGAAATGAAAAAAGAGAATATGGACATCAATCTTATAAGCAAATTAACAGGCTTGAATGCTTCAGATATAGAAAAACTTTAGAAATATTGTATAATTTTATGCTTAAATAGATAATTAAGAGTTCAATTTTGAAACAATAAAAGTATTATTTATGAGACAAATTAAACACTAAACGAAAACAAAACTAGTTTAATAATTTTTATATAATTTTTTAAAAAGTTTACTTATAAAAGATCTTGATATAAAAAAACAAACATATATAATATATTGTATTCTATGGGAATGAGGGTGAGAATCCTTCGCTGGCACGCAACCGTAAAGTTTAATTTTTTAATTTTAATAAAAGAATTAACGAAGTCGGATTTACCATTTAAACAGGCGAGTGCACTGAAAAAATTATTATTTTATGCACTCCTTTATTAAACAGCTTTTAATTTTTTAATTTAAATAAAGGAGCATTTTTATGCAAAAACAAATCAAAATTTTATTAACAATTCTAATGGTTTTGGTATTATCAGTATCATGTTCTAAAAACAACCCGAACGACCCAACAAAAACTAGAGAACAGATGCTTCAGCAAAAATGGGAATATACAACTTCTGCAGGTTCAGGATACAATATTACAGCTGAAAAAATTGATAGTTATTATACTGAAAATAATCAAGAAAAAATAAGCTATTCTGTCTCTATAATAGAAGAAATAGTTTGGTATTCTGATAATGCCTCAGGAATGATATACTGCAAATATACTGCAGCTCCAAGTTACAGACCAGAAGTAGCTAATAAATATTATGCCATTGCTTTTAAAGATTTAACTTCTGATACAATAGATATTTGTGGTGCTTATAAAGATGGAGGAGTTTATGCAACTGATACATTATCAGAAGCAAAATTAGAATTCACTGAAGCTAATGGCTATTTTACATTCAATGAATATAGTAAGTGTAAAGTAGTAAAATAAATTAATTTTTTTAGAGGCTTTATATGAAAATTAAAAAATCATATTTGTTAATTATAATATTTGCATTAATTATATCTTGTTCTAATCCTTCTACAAATCCTGATAACAATAACAATCAAAATACTTCATCATCTGTAAAGGCTGTAACTTCCGGAGTGCATACTATACAATACGGAACTAAAACTTCTGAAATTGATGTAACAGACGAAGCTCAGTTAAAAAATTTATGGATTACTCTAGTATCTGGAAAAACTGTTTATAAATCAAGTGATTATTCAGCTGTAAGCGGAAACTTTGATAATAATGCTAATTATTATGACAGTACCAATACAGTAAATATAAGAACAAAATTTATAAAATGTGCAGTATATGAATATAATAATAAAAAATATCTTGCTGCTGTATATTGGGATAATAAAAATACAGGCATGCCTAGCAGTTACCGTTTGATAATTGCAGACGAAAACGGCATTGAGCAGGCTTGGTACGGCGACGGAAGCGATGAAAGTGTTATACCAGATGAAAATACTCAGTGGACTAAATATGATTTTGTTTTCGGATATTTAAAAGAATATTAATTTAATAAAAATATAAGGGGCGGCGATATAAAGCCGTTCCTTTTTATATAAAATAATACAATCTATATAAAAATGAAAAAAATAAATATTTACTCTGCAGCATTATTTATCATAACATCTATATTTTTTTATTCTCAAAATATAAATGCTCAAACCTACCTTATAAGAGAACTTAAAGGCGGTATTTGGGTTACTTCGCAGGTTGAAATTACTAATGCAGTTCAGACAAATAATACAAACAGCAATGCAAACCCTGTAAAAATCCCTAAAACTCCTATAAAGATTAATAACAATGTAATAACTTCTGAAGAAATTGAAAGAAGAGGCTATAAAAATGCTCAAGAAGTGCTTGCCAATCAGTCTGGATTTGTCAATAAAGGCTCTTATATGGGAAATGAAACAGTTGAACCTGCTGGCGGAAGTGCCGACAACATGAAAATATATGTTAATGGCGTTCTTATGAATACTGCAAAAGGAAATGCTGATGCTGGGGTAGATTTAAGGAGAATACCTGCAAATCTAATAGAAAAAATTGAAATTATAGGAAACAGTATTTATATTACTACAAAAACTCCTTTGGAGGATATTGTATTAGTATCTTTAGGCTACGGAGCATACAATACTATAACGCCTTCAATACTTTTTTCAAAAAACTTTGACAATAAGCATATTATTACTTTTACTGCAGACTCCTATTACACTGACGGCAATTATTATTATAATTTTTCAAATAACTCTCAAAAACCTATAAAAGGATATATTAATGATAATAAACAGCTTATAGTAAACTCATCTCTTGACTACAGATATAATTTTGAAAATAAAAACTACATAAGAGCTTTTGTTAATATATCATATTCGGATGCAGTATCAAAATATCAGCTTCCTCCTATAAACACAACAGATTCATGGTTTAAGTTTACAACATTAACATCTTCTGTTTCATACAACGGATTTTCTGATATACTTGATTATAATATAAACTTATCTTATGTTTTTGATTCCTTTGTTGACAGACCTTATTATCAAAATGGAAAGCCAGTATCAGATTATCAGTCGCATGCAATAGCATTAAATACCACCCTATCAAGAATGGATGAGCTTCTGCCGAATATTATAACATTCTACAATAAACTAACTCCAGAATACAGATATGATTTTTTAATTGAAGATAAAAATGCAGTAGAAAAAAATTATAATTTCACGCCTCAAAGACATTCTTTATCATTATTATATGAGCCTCAATTATCTTTCGGATACTGGGATAATAACATTCCTATATTCTCATTTCTTCCAAGCATAAAATATGAGTTTCAGCATGAAGATTTTGATATAAACAGAAATAATAATTACTTAGCATACAATATTGCAGCAAATTTAAACTTCTACAAAGGATACAGTTTATACTTCTCATACTCTCATGATTACTCTGTACCTACGTTTAATGATTTATTTTATAATAACTACGGAAATCCTAATCTAAAACCAGAAGAATATAATCAAATATATACTAAACTTACATTAGAGCCTGTAACAAATTTAAAAATAGAAACATCGTACACATATACAACATACACAAATAAAATAGTTTGGTATTCAACTGTTCCAGAAAATGTAGACATTGCCGTTTCGCATATAGTTACACCAAGCATTGAATATAATATACCTTTTGCTAAATATCATAAGATAAAAACAAAATTAGGCTACTCTTATCAGCTTGCTTATATGGGCAAAGATAAACTTCCAAAAATAGGTTTGCCAGAACATGTAGTTACAGCATTACTTGGATATGACTTTATACCAAATCATAAAGTATTAAGTTCATTATCATTAAATATTTATTATACATACTCCGCACCAAGACCTTTATCAGAATACAGACCCATATATTATTCGGAAGTTTTTCATGACTTTAATATATCATTCTATTCTATATGGTTTGAACATTTAATATTTTCTATGAACTTCAAAAATATTTTTAATAAAACTCCTATTCTTTCAGCATATTCTATAGCAAAGCCTTTTACTTGGGAATTTGAACTTGGATACAATTTTTAATACTGCAAATTATCATGATATAAAATAATAAACTTGTAAAAATATTTATCAATAAGTTTTGGAATAATTTTATTACTAGATAAGTATTCATTTTCTTATTGTCTTAATTACATTAGACTTGTTTCAAAACTCAATTTATTAATATTTATAGTTTTTAAATTTAATATTTTTTTAATTATAGTTGGGGCTTTGCTGCGAAGCACACAGCCGTGCCAACCCCCACTTCTTTTGCCGTCCGCTCTGCGTGCCGTAGGCAAGTCACCTACTCGGTGGTGCCCATACGAAGTACGCCTGCGGCGAGAAGCAAAAAGACTGCATATTCATATATTAAAATGATAAATTATACAACATATAAAACATTGTATTTTATGATTTAAGATTAAATAATTTTAAAGTTAATATTGTCAAGTACTTTTGAAACAAGTCTATTATAAGAAATACATGCTTTTTTAAACTAAAAAGAATATATATAGCCATTAAACAATAAAAAACTAAATTTGCACGGGTTCCATACATATTGCATTTAAGTATTCCTTAATTTCTTAAAGTATAGCATAGGAGTATCATAATTTAAAGTAGAATGTATTCTTTTAT
>NZ_CASEGO010000148.1 GCF_949287625.1 uncultured Brachyspira sp.
TCATAAAAGAATACATTCTACTTTAAATTATGATACTCCTATGCTATACTTTAAGAAATTAAGGAATACTTAAATGCAATATGTATGGAACCCGTGCATATTTTTTTATTTTTTCTACTTGATTATTTTTGTATTATGAACTATACTAATAAATGTCAAGCTAAAATTGATTTAAAGAGAGAGTAAAAATGAGCAATTTTTTTACATTATTTAATTTAGCTAATAACCGCCCTCATAGATTTATGCTTGACACATTTATCTCTCTCGAGGGCGTTTCTTATATCTTCAGTCAAATCTGCAAAAAGTGTACTAAATTAGAAAAAAATATAAGATTACTTGTACATCTTTCCGCCGCAAAAAGTTGCAAAAAGTGCAAGTCTAAAAATAATACTAAATAGTACTAATTATGTTTTATATGTAGAATAAATTACTGAATTCAGTGTAAAATGCAGTCTTTTCGCCTGCCTGCGGCACGCAGAGCGGGCACGACTGTGTACTTCGTAGGGTTAGTCCCAGAAAATAATAAAAATATAAAAACTAATTTTGATAAACTATATCTGTTTAGGTATATAAAAATATTATTTTTTAATTAACATAATTTAGTTATCATAATATATTAAAAACTATTCTTTTTTACATATTAACAAAAATCATGTTTTTTTATACATTAAAAATATTGACTTTTATTAATAATTCTATTATCATAAAAGCCATTAAAAATGATGTGTAAAAATATAGTAAGGTTATGGGAATGAACACTAGGGGTAAGTCTAAAAAGAAAATTAAGGAAAATGATAATCCTTTTTTAAATCTTAATGCAAAAGAAAATGATGAGCTTGCAAAGGCTTCTATCAAAACTATAGCAAACAGTGTTGTTATTACTGAAAGCGATAATAAAAGAATAGACAGAAATAAAAAAGAGGAAAACTCTCAAATAATAGATCCTTCGCGTAAAAATTGGCTTTATTATACAAGATCTCCTTTAATGGATAATTACAGAGATAATCTTTACAGAGAATATTACAGCCTTTCTGTACTTTTATCTGTGAGGGGAGATAACAATAACGAAAGAACATTAGGACTTTCTTTAAAATTAATAGACTTAGAAAATAAGAAAGAGTACAGAGTAGGGGAGCTTGAGAGTTTTTTATTTTCATGTGTTATTGGTGATAAACAAAGTATAGAAGATATTGAAAAAACTATAGAGCTTGAAGATTTTAGTAAATCAGAGGCTAAATTAATAAGATTTTTAAATAACTTGTATGCTGAGGCTAAACAGATACAGGAAAATGGTAAATTATGGTTTAAGGACTATAATGCATATCAATGCTTGCTATTATTAAAAGATGTGCCAAATATAAGGCTTGAAAGCAGAGTTATAACATTCAGCGATGAAATTTTAAATTTACAGTTAGAAAGCTATTACAATGAAGAAAAAGATTTAGTGCTTAATTTGAGTATTAAAGATGTTGACTTAAATAGAGTATATACATTCGGAGAGAACTGCGGTTTTATACTTTATAAAGATATTTTTTATGAAACTAATCCGTCATACCCCAAAATAAAAAAGAATATTTTTAAAGACAGCATAATAGTAAAAAAAGATTATATAAAAGATTTCTGTTCAAGAGTGCTTCCAAATTTAAAAAAAGACTTTGATAATATAGAACTTCCAGAAGATATTAGAGAAAATGATATATTAGCTTTTCCAGCTCAGGCATTGGTATTTTTGGATTATGACGGTACTAATGTATTTTCAACTATAAAATTTAAATATGGTTCTTTTACTGTTGATCCTTATTCTGGCAAGTTTACAAGCAGCAATATGTTTGATAATGAAGTTACAGAGATTTACAGAGATACTGAAAAAGAGGAATATTTCTGCAGAACATTATCAAAATATTTGGAAAAAGTTGGAGATTATACTTTTGCCACTTCTGATGATGAGAAGATATTTTATTTATGCTACAAAATACTTCCAGCACTTCAGGATAGAGGCTGGACTTGCTATTATAGCGAATCTTTTAAATCATTAAAATTGAATGTTAAGCCTCTTAAAATGAGAGTTTCTTTAACTAAAGATATTAACTTTTTTGAGATTAATTTTTCTTTTGAAGGCGTTAAAGAGCTTTATGATTTATCAGATATTGTAAGGGCTGTAAAAGTAGAGAATAAAGAATATATAAGACTTCAAAACGGTTCATTTGTACCTATAGATTTGGAAGTAATTGATTATATTGCCAAGATGTTTAAAGAAAATCCTATAGAACAAAAAGAGGATAACAGATACTTGCTTCCTATGTTTAGTGCTCCTTATTTTGCTGATATGCTTGAGAAACACAGCGGCATAGAGCTTGACTTGGACGATAATGCAATAGACACAATAGCAAATATAAAAAGGGTAGATTATGATGAAACACCTCCGAAAACTATAGTAGGGGATTTCAGAAGTTATCAGTTAGTAGGATATAAATGGCTTAGAAAATTGGCTGATATGTCATTAAACGGTATACTTGCCGATGACATGGGGCTTGGTAAAAGTTTTCAGACTATAGCTACAATACTAAAAGAAAAAGAAAACGGTAATAAACTCACTTCTTTGGTTGTTGCTCCTACTTCATGCGTTGCCAACTGGGAATGCGAGATTAAAAAATTTGCTCCTTCTCTTGAAGTAATAGTATTATCAGGCAATTTAAAAACAAGAATGAAAAAAATAAAAGCCGTAAGTAATTATGATGTTGCTGTAATATCATATTCTACATTAAGACGCGATGTAAAGGCACTTAGTGAGAATGAATTTAACTATCTCATATTAGATGAGGCACAGCATATAAAAAATGCCAATACTCAGAATGCCAAAATGGTTAAAAGTTTAAAATCATTAAAAAGACTTGCTTTAAGCGGTACGCCTATAGAAAACAGTATAAGCGAGATGTGGTCTATGTTTGATTTTCTTATGCCGGGATTTTTGGGTAAGCATAAAGATTTTGTTGAAGATTATGAAGCTCCTATACTTGCTGGGTTAGATAGTTCAAGTGAGGCTTTGGATAATTTAAAGACAAGAATAGCTCCTTTTATATTAAGAAGATTAAAAACTGATGTACTTACAGATTTGCCTCCTAAACATACTGTTGTAAGCTACTGCGATTTGACAAAAGATCAAAAAGAACTTTATATGTCTATACTTGAGGCGGCTAGAATAGAAATATTTGAAACAGTGAAACGTAAAGGTTTTGCTCAGTCTCATATAGAAATATTTTCAGCATTAACTAGATTAAGACAGGTTTGCTGCCACCCTAGACTTATGCATGATGATTTGAGAGGAGAAAGTCATACAAGCGGTAAGTTTAACATGTTTATAGAGATGATAAGAGAGGCTATTTCAGGCGGGCATAGTGTATTGGTATTTAGCTCATTTACAAGAATGCTTAATCTCATGCGTAGTGCCTTCAAGAAATTGGGAATAGATTATTTTTATTTGGACGGTGCTACAAAAGACAGAATGGATTTAGTTCATAGATTTAATGCAGGAGAAGCACCCGTATTCCTACTTAGTTTGAAAGCTGCAGGTACTGGACTTACTTTAACTCAGGCAGATACTGTGATGCATTATGATTTATGGTGGAATCCAGCTGTTGAAGATCAAGCTACTGACAGAGCGTACAGAATAGGTCAAAAACGCGTTGTTACAAATTATAAGCTCATAACAAGAGGCACTATAGAAGATAAAATATTAGAACTTCAGAATAAAAAGCGTGTACTAATTGATACTGTTGTAGGGGACTCTATGGGCGACATAAATAAATTAAGCTGGGACGAAGTAAAGAATCTTATAAATTAAGATAGAAATAATTTTAATTTTTTTATATATCATATATAATATTATCAAGAATTATATATTATATTTAATAGATGCATATTTATGAAAGATATACCGCTTTCTAAAGGCTTACAATAGTTTAACTTAGATTTTTTTAATAAACATTTTGCATAGCTTTGCATATCTCAAAGCGTCCCTTTGTCAAGTTATAAGCAGACACCGCATTACTATGGAGAAAGACTGCAATTTGTTGTTATTAATAGTTGATAGTGTATTCATAAAAATGGAGGTTTTATATGCCAAAATCAACATTATTGTACAAATTATTAATATCATGCCCTTCTGATATTGAAAATGAAATAAATATAATAAAAAATGCTATACAAAATTTTAATAAAACATTAGGCGATGCTATAAATACAAAAATAGAAACTTTGTACTGGAAGGATGATGTAATACCTCAAATGGGAGAAGACGGACAATCAATAATAAATAATCAAATAGTAAAAGATGCTGATGCAGTCATTGCAATATTTGGAGAAAAACTAGGTTCTCCTACTCCAAGATATGAATCTGGTACTATAGAAGAAATAGAAGAAATGTTAAAAGAAAAAAAGCAAGTATTTTTATATTTTTCGAATAAACCTATAGATAGAAAAATTAGAGATAGAGAAGAATTTGATAAAATAGAAAAATTTAAAGAAAAATATGGAAGTAAAGGAATATATGCTGAATATAAAGATGATAATGATTTTAAAGAAAAAGTAGATATGTATATATTTAAATATTTTGCTAATATGGATAAATATAATAATACCGCTTCTAATGATAAAAAAATAATAATAAAATCATATAATAATGGACTGCTAAAAAATACTTTAGAATATCATAAAATGATTAATGATTCTAATTCTATAATAAATAGTGAAAAAGAAAAGATAATAGATTTAATAGAAGAAATAAAAAATATAAATTTAGGTATAGCTCCTTATATGTGCAATAATTGTATAAATAATTCCGATTTGGTAATATCTTTCGCATCTGACAATAATATTTCTATAAATAAAAATACTTTTTTTTGTTTAGGAGATTATATCCCTAATAAAAATTATTTTCCACAAACATATATAAATATATATACAGGAAGGAAAGAAACATATTATCCAAATTTTGAAAATGAAAAAAGAAAATATAATTTAATATGTGAATTAATAAATAATATTTATATTTACAATATAAGAAAAGAAAAAATTGAATGTTTATTAAAACTTAAATGTTTATCATTGGCAGTAGTTAACGAAAATGGTCAATATGATGAAAATATATCAGTTTGTATAAAAGTACCTAAAAAACATTTTGTAAATAAAGATTATTTTAATGAGCCCAATTTGAATTTATTAAATAAACTTATTTATGAGTATATTTTTAGACGAACATCTATTGTAGAAGGAATTACAATAAATTGCTATAATAAAATATACATTGGAATGCACGGGTTCCATACATATTGCATTTAAGTATTCCTTAATTTCTTAAAGTATAGCATAGGAGTATCATAATTTAAAGTAGAATGTATTCTTTTATG
>NZ_CASEGO010000149.1 GCF_949287625.1 uncultured Brachyspira sp.
AATAAAAACTGATTGCAGTTTACCAAAATTAATAAATCCATATAGATATCGACACAAGTATTATTGTTTTATGAGTAAGTATTTTTATAGCAAAAGTAGTTATGTAAAAAAAAGTAATGAAAATATAGATAAAGAAATTAATAGTGCTCAAAAATATTTAAATGAAATTATAAATAAAGCTAATCTTTGGATGAAAGGTAATTTATAATATGCAATTAACTAAATATGTTTTTCAACCGCATGGAGATGAACGCGGTCAGCTTGTTGCTTTGGAAGAATATAAAGAAGTACCATTTAAAATTAAACGGGTTTATTATATGTATGATATGAGCCCGGGAATAGTGCGTGGGCGGCATGCGCATAAAAATTTACAGCAAATTTTAATATGTATTCATGGTAGTTGTAAAATTTTATTAGATAATGGTAATGAAAAGAAAGTAGTGCCATTAGAGAAACCATATGAAGGATTATATGTTGCTAATAACATGTGGCATGAAATGTTTGAGTTTTCAGAAGGTGCTGTTTTAATGGTATTAGCCTCTGAATTATATGACGAAAGTGATTACATAAGGAATTATGAAGAATTTTTAAATTTTTATGGAAAACAAGATAAGGAGTGATTTAAATGAAAGTACCTTTTTCGACATTTGAATCTATGCATAATGAAATAAGGAAATCTTTAGACCGTGCTTATAATAAAGTTTTAGATAAAAGCTGGTTTATAAGAGGTGATGAATGTAAAAAATTTGAAGAAGAATATGCAGCTTATTGTGGAGTTAAATATTGTGTTGGTGTAGCTTCAGGTTTAGATTCGTTAATTTTAATTTTAAGAGCTATGGATATTGGTGTTGGGGATGAAGTAATAGTACCTTCTAATACATATATTGCGACAGCTTTAGCAATTACGTATGTTGGTGCTAAACCTGTATTTGTAGAACCTGTAATTGAAACATTTAATATAGATGTGGATAAAATTGAAGAAAAAATAACAAAAAATACTAAAGCAATAATAACTGTACATTTATATGGCAGAACAGCTGATATGGACTCTATTAATGCGATTGCCAAGAAATATAATTTAAAAGTAATAGAAGATGCTGCACAGGCTCATGGAGCAAAATACAAAGGAAAAAGAGCTGGTTCTTTAGGTGATGCTGCCGGATTTAGCTTTTATCCAGGTAAAAATTTGGGTGCTTTAGGTGATGCCGGTTGCGTAACAACTAATGACAAAGAGCTTGCTGATAAAGTTAGGGTTTTAGGTAATTACGGTTCGGACTATAAGTATCATAATATTTATAAAGGTGTGAACAGCAGATTAGATGAAATGCAGGCAGCATTTTTAAGGGTGAAGTTACCGCATTTAGAAAAATGGAATAAAGATAGGCGAAATACAGCTAAAAAATATTTGAACGGAATTATTAATCCATTGATTAAATTACCTCTTCCTACAAGTGAAGAATATGAACAGATTTATCATTTATTTGTGATCCGTTGCGAAAGACGAGATGAATTAGAAAAATATTTAAATGAAAATGGTATTGGTACATTAAAACATTATCCTATACCTATGCATGAACAGGAATGCTATAAAGATTTAGGCATTAAACATGGTGAATTACCGATTGCTGAGGAAATTAGCAGAACTGTTTTAAGTATACCTATGTATTATGGTATGACAGATGAAGAAGTTGATTATGTTATTGATAAAATTAATGAATTTATGTAATTAATGATTTTTAGGTGATAATATGGGTATTATCAATAAATTAATTTTATTTTACAATGAAATAAGTAAATACAGTTTTAAAGGTATGATTTCTGTAGGTAAAAATGTAAAATTCTATCAAAAATTACGACTTACAGGAGATGGATATATATATATATGTGCCAATTCAAGCTTCGGTTATAAGATAGGAGGAAGATATTATGGCGGAAGTTGCGAAATTCAAACTAGAAGTAAAGAAGCCGTAATAAGAATTGGCAATAATGTGGCAGCTAATAATAATTTATTTATAATGGCGAGAAAAAATATAGTAATTGAAGATGATGTACTAATTGGGGAAAGTGTTACAATAATGGATCATAATGCTCATGGTGTAGATCCATATAGAAGGAGAACATCTTTTGGAACACCTAGAGAAATAATTATAAAAACTAATGTGTGGATTGGTAATAATGTTACTATATTGCCTGGATCAATTGTTGGGAAAAATTCTATAATAGCAGTTGGAAGCGTTATCAATGGCATTTTTCCAGATAATGTAATAATAGCAGGTAATCCTGCAAAAATAATAAAAGAATTAGGAAATGTGTAGATATGAAATATTCATTGAAAAGATTTCTAAAAAATTTAAAATTTTTATTAAAACATGACTTGGATAAAAAAGATAAAGATTTAAAGGTAGATATTTTAAAATCAGTAGAAGATATATATTACTATGAAATTCTTGATAAAGAAAAAGAGAAGCATAGATATATGTTAGATGTTTTAAATTATGATAAAACAATAGATTTATTATTAAATCAACCAAAAAGTTTTTGCAGATTCGGAGATGGCGAAATTGAAATAATGATGGGAAATAATATACCATTTCAAAAATATAATGAAGAGTTAAAAAATATTATGTTAAAAATTTTAGAGAGTAATAATGAAAATTTATATGTAGGAATAAATTATAATTACTTTCACTCTATTGATAATTTTAACGAAACAAGTAAGAACTTTTATTTATTATATGCAAAAAAATATCGAGATTTTTTATTAAAACATTGTAATAAAAATCGTAAATATATAGCAGCAGGTTTTACACAATTATATATGGGGTTAAGTAATTTTAATTATAATATATATTTTGAAAAAGCAAGATTGCTGTTTAAAAATAGAGAGCTAGTTATATTTGCGGGAGATGGTGTATTAAATAAATTAAAATATGATATTTTTGAATTAGCTAAAAGTAAAGAGTATATAAAAGCTCCAAATATTAATGCTTTTAGTGAATTCGATAACTTGTTAAACAAAGCATTAGAATCCCCCCCGATAGAAAGACATTTGTATTCATATTGGGGCCTTGCGCAAATGCTTTGGTTTATAAACTTGCAGAACAAGGGTATATGGCATGGGATATTGGACATTTAGCAAAAGATTATGATGCCTATATGCGTGGAATAGATAAAAATGAAGAAAATATAGTTGAATTTTTCAAGCCGGATTAATTTATTTTTTTGTGATAAATAACAATTTTTGGAGGAATAAAATGTTAATATGCATTGCTGGTAAAAACGATATTGCGGTTAATGTTTTAGAATATTTATTAAAATATTATAAAGAAAATGAAATTGCTTGTATTTTAAATAAAACTGAGACAGGAAAAAATAGCTGGCAAAAATCTCTTGAATGGTATTGTAAAAAAAATAAAATAAAAATTTTATCATTAAATGATATTTATAGTATTAAAGATATGGTGTTTTTATCTTTAGAATTTGACCAGATAGTTAAACCAGAAATGTTTTTATCAAAAAAATTATATAACATACATTTTTCCTTGTTGCCAAAATATAAAGGTATGTACACTTCTATATGGCCTGTTTATAATGGAGAAACGGAAACAGGAGTAACATTACATTTTATAGATAAAGGTATTGATACTGGTGATATTATAGATCAAGAAAAATTTTCTATTAATGAAAATGATACTTCTTACGATGTTTATAAAAAATATATAGAAGTAGGTACTTCTTTAATTATACGAAATGTTAATGATATTATTGAAGATAATGTAAGAGTGTGGAAAAAACAATCAATTAGTTTGTCTACTTATTATTCTAAAAACAGTATAAATTTTGATAATATAGTTTTAGACTGCAATAAGACCGCATGGCAAATAAAAAGGCAAGTAAAAGCGTTTTGTTTTAGACCATATCAGCTTATTAAATTTAAAAACAATTGTATCATTAATGTTGAAATATTAAAAGAGAAATCTAGCGTTAAAGCTGGAGCAGTTATTGAAGAAGGAAAATCGTATTTTAAAGTAGCTACAATTGATTATAATGTTATCTTATATAAAGATGAATTTGAAAATTTATTGTCATGCATTCAAGAATTTGATAATGAAGAAGTAAAACGTATTTTAAAAGTTAAAAATTATATCAATGAAAGAAATAAGCGGGGGTGGAGCGCTTTAATGGTCGCTACATATAATAACAATAAAGAAATATTTTATTTGTTGTTGAAATATGGCGCCAATATATATGAAAAGAACTGGAATGGTACTAATTTACTTATGTATGCAAAAGATTGTTATGTAAAAACTTTAGATAGTGAGTTATTTGAGTATTTATACGATTTAGGACTATCGATATACGAAAAAGATTTTAATGGTAAAAGTTTGGTAGATTATTGTTATGAGGAAACAATAAAGAATATTGGCAGAATAAATATTTTTAATTTACGAAGGTAAAATTTATGAAACTCATTATCACCGGCGGAGCCGGATTTATTGGCAGTAATTTTATATATTATGAGCTTAAACAGCATCCGGAGGACGAATTTATTTGTCTGGATAAGCTGACATATGCGGGCAATTTAAGCAGCTTGAATGGCGCGATGCAGCAGCCTAACTTTAAGTTTATAAAAGGTGATATTGCTGACCGCGATTTTGTTTATAGCCTGTTTGAAGCGGAAATGCCTGATATTGTGGTGAATTTTGCGGCAGAGAGCCATGTTGACCGCAGCATTTTAGAGCCGGAGCTGTTTTTGAAAACAAACGTTATCGGTACGGGAGTGCTGATGGATGCCTGCCGCAAGTATGGCATTAAACGTTATCATCAGGTAAGCACGGACGAGGTTTATGGTGATTTGCCGCTGGACAGGCCGGATTTGTTCTTTACGGAAACAACGCCGCTGCATACTTCCAGCCCGTATTCAGCTTCCAAAGCGAGTGCGGATTTACTGGTTCTGGCATATCACCGTACTTATGGTTTGCCGGTGACGATATCCCGCTGCAGCAATAACTATGGTCCGTATCACTTTCCGGAAAAGTTAATTCCGCTGATAATTATCAATGCCTTGCATGATAAAGCATTGCCGGTATATGGCGACGGCGCTAATGTGCGTGATTGGCTGTATGTGGAAGACCATTGCAGCGCGATCGATTTAATTATCCGCCATGGGCGCGAGGGCGAAGTTTACAATGTAGGCGGGCACAACGAAAAGAGCAATTTGGACGTTGTGAAGATTATTTTAAAAGCACTGGGCAAGAGCGAAGATTTGATAACTTTTGTGAAAGACCGCCCTGGGCACGACAGGCGTTATGCTATTGACCCGACTAAGATACATAACGAACTTGGCTGGCTGCCGCAGACGAAATTTGAGGACGGCAT
>NZ_CASEGO010000150.1 GCF_949287625.1 uncultured Brachyspira sp.
TTTCAATTATTTTGTTAGCCTCATCAATCTGAAGTTTATCTGTAGTTCTATAAACTTTATCCCCAACATTGACATTTTTTATAACAGCAGAAAAACTTAAAATTCCCTTAGCCCTTTTTACCCTCTCATTATCTTTATACAAATCAGAAATCTGCATTCCAACTGTTCCGCTCTCACCAAATGAAAGCCCGTCATAAACATTTAATTCTTTCTCTGACTTTATATATATCTTATTTTTCTTGTAAGCAGTAACTTCTCCTATATATTCTCCGTCATGGCTTGGTTTATAATTTTCAAAAATGTCCTTTGAATTATAATAATAACCTTGAGAAAAACCTCCTCTGTTAAAAATCTTCATCAAACTTTCTCTGTACTTCTCAATTGGTATATCCTTATTTTCTAAAGCCAAATCAATAGCATGCCTATATATAGAAGTTGTAATTGCTGCATATTCGCTTCTTTTAGCACGTCCTTCAATTTTAAAAGAAGTGATACCGCTTTCAAGGAGATTTGGAATTATATCAATAGTCATCAAATCTTTTGTACTTAAAGGATAATTAGTTTTACCTCCTTTGTACTCCATTCTGCAAGGCTGTGCACATGCCCCTCTGTTGGCACTTCTTCCTCCATGCAGATATGAATAAGCACATTGACCTGAAAAACTTACGCATAAAGCTCCATGCACAAAAGTTTCAAGCTCTATATCAGTATTATCTCTAATATATTTTATATTATCTAAACTCATCTCTCGGGCTAAAACCACCCTATCAATACCAATACTTTTAAGGAGTTTTACACTGTCTAAATTATTACAAGACATCTGTGTACTTGCATGCATGGCAATATTTAAATTATTTCTTACTATATCAATAATACCCAAGTCCTGCACTATAATAGCATCAGCTCCAATATTATAAACGCTTTTTATAAGAGGAAACACTTTATCAATTTCATCATTATAAACTAAAGTATTAACCGTTATATAAACATTCACATCTCTTAATTTAGCAAATCTTATATTCTTTTCAAGTGCTTTTTCATCAAAGTTTTCAGCAGCACCAACTCTGGCATTAAAACTTCTAGTACCAAAATACACAGCATCAGCCCCAGCATTAACAGCAGCCTTCAAAGCTCTTTCATCTCCAACAGGTGCGAGAAGTTCTATTTTTTTGTTTTGAGTTTTTATATTCAAGTTATTTTCCATTATTTTAAATTCATATATTGATGAGTTAAACTATAGCATATAAATGTATGAATTCAAGCAATAAAAATTATATTTTTTTTAGTAAAATATGTTATTATATAATATATTTTTAAATTCTGAGAACATAGAAGGTTTATTAATGGATAGTAACATACTTTTTTTTGGAGACAATCTTGATGTTTTAAATATACTAAAAACATATTATAATTCATCAAATAAAATAGATTTAATTTATATAGATCCTCCTTTTGCTACAGGAAATGATTTTTTATGGTCTAATGATAGAGTTAGAACAATAAGTTCTAGTTTAAAAAAATCTGAAATAGCATATTCGGATAAATTCACATTAGAAGAATATATTTCATATATGGAAATGAGAATAAAAATTATGTATGAACTATTATCTGATAATGGCTCTTTTTACTATCATATAGACGATAGTAAAGTTCACTATGTAAAAATAATGTTAGATAAAATATTTGGTATAGATAATTTTAAATCAGATATTATAAGGATAAAATGTAATCCAAAAAACTTTAAAAGAAATAATTATGGCAATATAAAAGATCATATACTTTTTTTTACAAAAAGTAATAATTATATATGGAATAATATAGAAGAAGAAGTATCAGATGAAGAATTAAATAATAGATTTACTAAAATAGATTCATATGGAAGAAATTATACAACTGTTCCAATACATGCTCCTGGTGAAACTAAAAATGGTGAAACTAATGGCTATTTTATGGGGCAATTGCCTCCAACTAGGAAGACATTGGAGATATTCTCCTAAAAAATTAGAAGAATTATATAATCAAGATCTAATAGAAGTTTCTAAAAATGGAAATATGAGATTAAAAGTTTACAAGGAAGATAAAAACTATAAAAAAATACAAGATATTTGGACATTCAAAGATCCTCAAAATCCAAGCTATCCAACTCAAAAAAATAATAAACTTTTAGAATTAATAATTAAAAATTCATCAAATGAAAACTCTATAGTATTAGATGCATTCGCTGGTTCTGGTGTAACATTATTTGAAGCAGAAAAATTAAATAGAAGATGGATAGGAATAGATAAATCAGAAATATCTATAAATAATATTAAAAAAAAGTTAGATATAGATTTATTTCAATCATATAAATTTATTTCTTGTAAGGAGCATTCTAATGTTTGAATTTTTAAAAAATAGTATAGATTTAACAAATAATTATGATTATTTAGATAGGCTTTTTAATGTCTATCCCATATTTTCTAATATTAGAAGAAACATTGATAATAATACTATATATAAATTAAAAAAGTATTATAATAATCAAGACAATTATAATTTAATAAAAGAAGCATTAAAACTAGAATTATTTCCAATAAAAGATTCATATACAGCATACTTAAAAAAATTTCCAGAATCAATAGACAAAAATCCTCAAACCATAAATCGTATATCCGGTACATTATATGAAATGGGTTGGGATAAATTTATGGAGAAAATAACAGAACCAAAAGAATCTAATAGACAAATGGGCAATATGTTTAAAAATTGGATAGATAAAAAAGTTCTTGGAATATTACCTGTCGATATTAACAAATTTATGAGTGATAACAAAAATGCAATATTAAAATGCAGTGAAAGTGATACAATTAAATTTGCTGAAGAAATGTTTGGATACAAAAGAAATAAAGGATTAGATTTTATAGCTAGATTTAATGGGAAGTATATTATAGGTGAAGCAAAATTTTTGACAGATTTTGGCGGATATCAAAATGCACAATTTGAAGATGCAATGCTTACATTAAATTCAAAAGTAAAAAATGCAGTAACAATAGCTATACTAGATGGAGTATTATATGGTAAAAGTAATAATAAAATACATAAATACATAACTGAAACATACAAAGATAAAAATATATTATCTGCATTACTTTTAAAAGATTTTTTATATCAAATTTAATAATCAATTAAAACATTTTATAAAAACTATTTTAAGTAATTCAAATTAATATTATTTAAATATTTTATCATTTAACTATATTATTTTTAATTCTAATTTTTTCCCATATAGAGTTTAATTTTTTCTGCATAATTATGTCTGGAATAAGCAAAGAGTAGGTAATTACAAAAAGAATAATAAAACTAACCAATATAGTACCAAAAAAATATTAATAATGCTTCAGGATTATCAATTAAATCAATAAAGCTGAAATCATTATAAGCTAAAGCCATACCGCTTACAAGTGTTCCTGTAACAAAAGCAAATATTTATGAATAATATTTCCGTATTTATTATACCCAATATATTGTATAAAGATTACAAGTCATAATAGAAAGTAAAAGCTCCAAAGCTGGCTTCGGCTCCTTGTTAATGTTATGCTCGCCTACGCCTTAAATAAGCTAGTAAGTAAGCTCACTAGCTGGCTTCGGCTCACTTGTTATTGTTATGCTCAAACGAATTACATCAGCATTAAAGCAGTGAATAAATAAAACTTATTGCTTAAATTTTATCTGAGAACCATGTACAAAGCCATGAATTGCATCTTTTCCGTCTTCAGCATCTGGAGGAAGATAAAATACTTCAAACCACTTTTTTTCAAAATTTTCATAATTTATACCTTCATCACCGTCTCCATTAATATACAATAAAAGTGCATCATTATTAATCATATCACTTTTCAAAATCTTACCTATTTATTTTTCCATTTGCATTATCCCTTATATTTATGTAATTGTCTTTAGAATTATATTCAAGTTTAGTATAATACAGGTAGTTATTATAATTATTTTTAGTAAAATACTTTGTTTGTATATTTCCTAAAGCCTTAAAACTTACAATATCTCCATAAGCCTCTCTCCCAGCTTCGCCTTCTCCATAAAAATGATAGTTGCTTATTGTTATTTCTGCCCTTACAGCTGATACGCCTAAAAATCTTTTATTTAAAGGTTCTGGTAATTTTACTTTAATATCTTCTAATAAAACTCCGAATTCTAATCTTTCAAATTCTTTATAATCATCTAAATCCTCTATGTAATATGTACTAAATAAAAAAGGCAAGTCAATATTATCGTCTGGAAAAAATCTTAAAGCACTATAAATAATATCAATATCTTCATTATCAGATCTTTCAAGCACTCCCGTTAATGTAATCTCTCCGTCAAAATAAACCATATTATTTTGTACATTGGAAGCTCTAAGCGTGTATTTTGTTATTTTACCATTATCACTTAAAAGTTTATCGAAATACGGAATAGTAGGCGGAAATGCCCATAAAAAATTAACGCTTAAAAGAAATAAAATAATTTTTTTCATTCTAATAACTCCTATTATTGTTATGCTCGCCTACGCCTTAAATAAGCTAGTGAGTAAACTCACTAGCTGGCTTCGGCTCACTTGTTATTGTTATTCTCGCGACGAAGTGCTCATTGCGAAGCAAGACGCCGCTACAATAAGTCAGCAACTAAAGTTACTGACTGCTTACCAAATATACCTTGCTTACGGCAGGCTCGCTTTTTTATTATATATAAAAAAACTATTCGTTACTACACTCACAAGTTTTTTATTTAGTTTATATATACAAATTAAAACATAAATCTTACAAATTTATAAAACATTTACTATTTTATAACCGTATTCCTTTTCTATATCATTAGATGTTTTACCTTCTTTATTTTTTATATTCACATCATGATTTAATTTTAATATATCATTTATAAGAGGCTCATTACAAAGTGCTATAGCATACATTAATAAAGTATTTCCTCTATTATCTTGTACATTAATATCTGCACCATTATCTGACAATAACTTTATAAGTCTATAGCGGTATCTGTATCTTCTATTTTCTTCTGACTCATATAATTTTTTACATAGTCTGTTTTGGCATAATCTCCAAACATATTTTCTGTCATTGTCTTAACATTTTCTAAAATACCGAAAGATGATATTGTATGAAATAAAGCTGTTTTTCCTTCAGTATCTTTTATATTAAGGTCTTTTTTTTGAGATAAACATATATCTATTATATTTACTTTATCAGTTTGAACAGAAAACATTAATGTTGTTATCCCTTCATTATCTACAGTATTAAAATCAGGATTATATTTTTCAAATAGTTTTAGCATTTCAAGTTCATCTAAAGCAGCCGCCCAGAAAAATGCATTTCTTCCGCT
>NZ_CASEGO010000151.1 GCF_949287625.1 uncultured Brachyspira sp.
CCTTCTTCTATTCCTAGTCTTCTCTCTTCGCTTAAAGCTAATATATCAAAATAATTCTTTTCATATTCTGCATAATTTTCAAATAAATCTTTAGTGTTTACAAATTTGTTATATTCATCATAAACTTCTTTCATTATAGGATTTTTTTTCGCTAATATTTCCATAACTTCCTCCATTTTTGTTTGTTTTTCTTTTAGTGTTAAGAAATAAAACCAAGCATATAACCCATCTTTAAGACTAGAATTACTAGCTAAATATTTAGGCAGCTCAAGAAAATGCATCTCAAAGTGATTAGTTAATATATGATTGGTTTCTAATTCTTTTATCACATAGCAGCTATGTTCTTTATCAATTCCTTTTAACAAATTAAAGTCTAAAATATTAATTACTATAACCTGTTTTAAATCATTATATTTTTCATTGTTTCTTAAATTAGCAACGTAGCCTTTAGCCCAGTAATACAAACTTCTATATACAAATGACTGATTTCCTACTCTTTGTATTTCTATTAATACAGTTTCTCCGCTTTTGGTAACTGCTCTACAATAGACTGCTTGTCATTAACGCTTTCTTTAAGATTAAAAGTATTAATAATTTTAATCTCTTCAAAAGTCTCTTGATTATAGTCGGCTCTTACTGAATTAATTAAGTTTTTCAAAATACGTTCATGTCCTTCTTTAGCAAACAAATAACGCATAAAGTAGTCATTTAAAACATTAATGTTTATCATAATATTATTATAATTAAATAATATATAAATGTCAAAGTATAATTTTTAAATTTATTCTATCTCCCACCCTCTAAATTCTTTAATCTTATACTGTTTTTTTAGCTTCTTTTTATTTCTTTAGCTTTAACTGTTATTCTGTCTGCCCACCCAAGCGGTTTTTAAATTTTATAATGTTATTCAACGCACGTTAGACTTAATTTTTTATCTTAATAAAAATTAGAATTATTGATTAATCTATATTTGAAAAAACCGCTCTGCGTGCGTTTAGGAAAATGTTAAATTTAAATCAAGCTTGGGCGGGTGCACTTTTAGAAGTAATTATCTTAGAGATTTAATAAAAGTATATATTAAAAAATAAAGCTCTTAAATCTAAAAGGGCGGGGATTAAAATGAAGTTTTGAAATTTATTCTAACTCCCACCCTCTAAATTCTTTAATCTTATACTGTTATTTTTAGCTTTTTTTATTTCTTTAGCTTTAACTGTTATTCTGTCTGCCCACCCAAGCGTTTTTAAATTTATAATACTCTTTAACGCACGCTAGACTTAATTTTTTATTTTAATAAAAATTAGAATTATTGATTAAGCTGTATTATAAAAATCCGATCTGCGTGCGTTGATAAAAGTGAATATTTTATAGACTACAATTAAAAAACTTTATAGTTTTCTATATATATTCTAGCATCCTCACTGTTTGCATATCTATTAACTTTGAGTTTATAAATAATATCTATATAATTAGAGTTTAATAATTTTAAAACCTCTTCTTCGCTGCTGTTCCAAATAATAGCATTCATCTTTTTATCAAACTGTAATAATTCTAACCTTAAATGCAGTTTATTATTCTTTTGCATTTTCTTTATATCATTTACTTTTACATTTTTAGACATAAAAACAGGCTCTTCATTTCCAGCACCATAAGGCTCAAAAAGCTCTAAATCTTTAGCTAATTTCAAATCTATACTTTTAAAATTAAGCTCCAAATCAAATATATCCTGATCTTTTTCGGTGTTAAAGTTCTGATTAGCTGCATATTTAATAATCTTGCTTTGAAACTTATCAAAATTTGCAGATTCCAAAGTAAACCCTGCAGCATTTTTATGCCCGCCAAATTTACTTAAATACACACTTGCTGCCTCAAGTAAATCCCTAGCATTATCATCGCCCCTGCTTCTTATGCTGCCTACGCAAATACCGTCATCGCTTTCATGCATTATTACAGCAGTTTTACCGTATTCGCTTAATACTTTACCAGCAATAAGACCTGTTAAACCCTGTTCTATTTTTTTGCTTCTTACGATTATTAGAGGAAGTTTTAAGCAGCTATTATTTTTTATATATTCATTAACTATATTGAAGTTCGATTCTGTAAGAGATTTTCTAGTTTCATTCATACTGTACACTGTTTCAGCCAAACTTACAGCATCTTCTTTTAGTTCAGAGGTAAGAAGTTTTAATGCCGTCTCAGCACTCCCCATTCTTCCAGCAGCATTAATAAAAGGGGCTATTCTCCAGCTTATAACTTGTGTATCTACTTTTGTATTTAATAAATTAATTTTCTCAAGCATAACACTATATCTTATATGGCTTGGCTTTTCTAATTCTTTTAAAGCACATTTCACATACACTCTGTTTTCTTCTATAAGAGGCACTACATCAGCAACAGTTCCGAATAATACAAGTATAGATTTTTTACGTATATAGTTCTGAAGATTTTTCTGGCTTATATAAAACATACGCCTGAATATTTCTGTTTTAATAATTAAATCTCTGTACTCTATTTCACCATATCTGTAAATATTAATATTAAGTGCCAAAGCAAAATCATCTAAAGTTTTTGTAGTCTTTATATTAACATTTCCGTACTTAGCACCAAGCTGAAGCAGATCATAAACACTGTCATATTCCGGAAGATATATTTCATATTTTTCATATAAAGCTATAAGCCTTTTTAATCTGTCCTCTCCTCCAGTAAGTACTAATACTGTACCGTCGCCTTCAAACATATAGCTTGCAAGCTCCTCAAGTACTTCATCTTCTGTGATAAGTTCATCATAATAATCTATATACATAGACTTATAGCTGTTTTCTCCTGCAAGTTCAAACCCAAATACCTCATCGCTTGGAACAAAGTTTACTGACTTTAATGCCCTTATTCTTTTTAATGCATTTGTTTTTTTATTTATCTCATAATCAAGCACAATTATATCTTTATTATATAGTTTAGTATATGAAAAAACAAAGGCTTGCATTAGCTTAAAAGCTACAGCACATCCTGAAAAATTTTTGGAAACAAAACCAGTATTTGATATTTTAGGATTAAATAAAGCATAAGCATTAGGCATTATCTCTGGTATATCATGATGATCAGTTACTATAATATCAATAGAAAGATCACGGGCAAACTCTACCTCTTCTACATTAGATATACCGCAGTCAACTGTAATAATAAGACTTACTCCTGAATTGGCATACTCTTCTATAACAGTTTTTGAAAGCCCATATCCAGTTTCATGATTAGGAACAAATGCCTCAACATTTTTTGTAACCATCTTTAGCGTATTATATATTATAGAAGCTGCAGTTACGCCGTCAGCATCTTTATCTCCGTATACTAATATCTTTTCATTACTATCTATAGCTTCTTTTAATCTTTCTACAAATACATTAGCATCTTTTATATTAAAAGGATTTGAGAGGGAATATATATCCTGAAAGAAAAAATCAAATATATCCTCTTTAGAAGTTATACCTCTTAAATTTAATAATTCTTTCATTATAGGATGCAAATTATCTATGTTTATCATATATTATTTTTCGCTTAAATTAATAAATATTGTCTAATAGTATATTTTATTTATAATAATCTTTCAAGTGCTATTTACAAGGTTTAATTATCAAGATATAATAAAATATACGATACTATTTATAGGATTTTTATTTATGAGCGATAAGGATGTAAGTGTATTTTTAAAGAATGCATATAATGCTTTTAATGATAAAGATTATAAAGCTGCTATAGACTATTTTTCTGAAGCTATTAAACTTGACCCAAGTTCTGCAGAAACATATTATAATAGAGGCAATGCCAAAGCCAATTTAGATGATAAAAGTTCATATAAAAGTGCAATAGAAGATTATTCTTGGGCTATAAACCTTAATGATAAATTTGCAGCCGCCTACTACAACAGAGGTATATTAAACAGAAGTCTCGGAAACAGCAAAGAGGCTATTGAAGATTTTAATAAGGCTATAGAACTTAACTATAACCTTGAAGAGGCATATTATGTAAGAGGAAACACAAAAGCAAGCCTAAAAGACTATAAAGGATCTATAGAGGATTATAATAAAGCTGTAGAAGTTTATCCTCATTTTTCTGACGCTTATTATAATATGGCTTTATCACATAATGCTGTAGGCAGCTATAAAGAAGCTATAAAAGCATATGATAAGGCTATAGAGTATAATTCCCATTTTGCTGATGCATACAATAATAGGGGAAATGTTAAAGAAAAGCTGGGATACTATAATGAAGCTATAGATGACTATACAAATGCTTTGCATCTTAATAGAAATTTTATAGAAGCATATTTTAACAGGGCTAATGCCAAATTTAATATAAAAAACTATAAAGGTTCTATAGAAGATTTTGATGAAATAATAAAAATTGATCCTACATATTCTAAAGCATACTATAACAGAGGAATAGTAAAAACATCTATGGAAGAATATAAAGAGGCTATTGAAGACTTTGATAAAGTTATAGAACTTGAGCCTCAATTCCCTGATGCATACTATAATAAAGCAGTTGCAATTAATCACTTGGGTATATATGATGAGGCCGTTGAGTTTTATGATAAGGCTATTGAGCTTAATCCTAATTATGCAGAAAGTTACTGCAACAGAGCTATATCAAAATCAAAAATGGCATACATTAGAAAAGATAAAGTAAGCAGTGATGAATATAATAAATTAATACAGGAAGCCGAAAGTGATTTTGAAAAAGCATATAGTTTAGCTAATGATAATATAAAAGAAATAATAAAAGACGGCATAAAAAAATTAGCAGACCTTAATATGGAAGCTGCTAAAAATTTCTGCAGTAAGAATAATATATACTGAAAATTGGTTTCTATTATAAGTACGCCAGTTATTTTATTGTATCTGTGCAGACTTAGGTAAGTACTATTAGTTATGATTAGTATGAAATAACTAAGTGTTGGAGTGAAAATAATTTTAAAAATTTTATTTACATTCCAGACATTTTAGATTTAAAGCTTTCTTTTTTTATACGTACTTTTATTAAATCTCTAATATAATTACTTCTAAAAATGCCCCCGCCCAAAGCGTTATTTAAATTTGAACTTTCCTAAACGCACGCAGAGCGGATTTTTATAATACAGCTTAATCAATAATTCTAATTTTTATTAAAATAAAAAATTAAGTCTAGCGTTCGTTGAATAACATTATAAAATTTAAAAAACGCTTGGGTGGGCAGCTAGAATAACAGTGAAAGCTAAAGAAATAAAAATAAGCTAAAAAAACAGTATAAGATTAAAGAATTTAGAGGGTGGGAGTTAGAATAAATTTAAAAATTATACTTTGACATTTATATATTATTTAATTATAATAATATTATGATAAATATTAATATTTTAAATGACTACTTTATGCGTTATCTGTTTGCTAAAGAAGGACATGAACGTATTTTGAAAAACTTAATTAATTCAGTAAGAGCTGACTATAATCAAG
>NZ_CASEGO010000152.1 GCF_949287625.1 uncultured Brachyspira sp.
AGAATTTTCATCTGTTTGAAAATTGACAAACTATATTTGTTTAGGTATATACTAAAAATTCTTAAGTTTGTCAATTTTTTTGTTGTTCTTTTTCTCGCCACACGCCACAGGCGGACAGCGTCACAAAAGAAGCGGGGGCTGGCATGACTGTGTGCTTCGCAGCAAAGCCCCAGATATTAAAAAGAAAATATAATTTTATTTTTGACAAATCATATTTGTTTAGGTATATACTAAAAATTTTTAATTTGCTTAAATAAAAAAGGAAGTGCTAAAAAACACTCCCTTTTATTTTTTATATTATTTAATTTAGTTATCTTTCACTTTTTCATCTTCATCTTTTTTATCATCATCATTACTTTTAGCCAAAGCAGCACTTTCCTTTGTTTGTTTAGGCTTAGGTCTTAAAGAATTAAGAAGCGTATAAGCAACTGCTACATTCTCCTCACCTGAAGAAGAAGCAACCCTAAATGCCATAAGTGAAGAATATCTGCTTCTGCCGTAAGCATATCTGAATCCTATCTCTACAGTCTCTCCAGCCTCTATATCCAAAGTTTCCCTATCAAGCACTATAGTAGATAAAGCCTGAGCCAAGTCTGTTTTTATAGTTACATCACTTTGTTTTTTAGAAGTTCTATTAACTATAGTAAGTACCCCTGTTCTGTTTCTTTCATCTAATTTTACACTAACATTAAATGGGTTTTCAGAATATTTTTCTTCTATTCTTGACACTATAGACGCATTGATATTAGCCCATTCTCTTATACTGTTTCCAGAACCTCTAAACTTTGACCATAACATTCTTGAAACATCATGGAAGAATATTCCTCTTATTCTGCTGCTTCTATTAAATTTAGCTTCTGATTCATATACTCTTCTCATATATTCAAGTTCTGGTCTTAAACTTCCGTCCTGAAGTCTGTTGTCTATCATATTACCAACTAATACATTATACTCGCCTGATAAATACTGCGGCCAAGCTGCAAGCATACCAACATGCTGAGGACGGCTAGCCTCATATATCATAACTGCATCATAATCTATACCAGCATCAAAGAACATATAAGGGTCTTGTCCATGCTCCTGACCATGATTCCAGCCCAAAGTAAATGCCCATAATTTTTTCTTTATACCTGAATCTTTTATAGCTTTTATTATCAAAGATTCTTTATGAGCTCTGAACCATCTCCATTTCATACCTATTTCTTTCCTGCCTCTGTTTACAGCAAGCCAACGCATACGGGCAGCTTTGCTCATAGTAGACCAGCTTGCAGGTACATAAACTCCAGTAAGCTCAACCATCTCATCAACCATTTCATATCCGTCAACTTCGCCTGTACGTATAAAGTCAAGACCTACATATGATATATTAGGATTAGAATCATATCTTTTTAATATATCTATAATATCCTGTACCCTTTTAGGATCATCTAATGATATATGTCTGCTTTCAACAAGGCTTTGAGTAGCAGAATTATAGCCTATAGAAACTTCATAACCGCCTTTTCTAGCTCCGCCGCCTGCAGCAAAATAACTCATAACATAAGCACCAAGCTCAATATCGCCTTTAGCCTTGCTTGCTGCCAAATTATCTATATTTTTAATCATAGCTTTAGCCCAAGGCTCTTCTGGGGTAATTCCAGCTGTCCAGCCTGTAGTCTGACCGCCTATAGCCCAGAATATATCGCATTTCATATATCTAATCCAGTCATATATAGCATCGTAGGTAGTAAGCTCGCCTGTCTCTACACTTGGGATTTTTTTAGTAGTTAAATCTATAGCATATTCTAATGTAGCTATTTTTTTAGTTTCTTTAGCAGGAGGTGATTGTCTTCCTTTTACAGTAAAGTCTTTAGTATATCCGAAAACTCCATTTTTAGTCTGAACAAGGACTATAGCCTGATACTCTCCTAAAGCTCCGCCGAAAGGATGAAGATATGTTCCTTTATACTGAGAGTTCTGAACTTTAAATACATTTATAGGATATCTCTCATCTCCGTTTTTTCTTACTATTTTATCTTTTTTGTATCTTACATATATGCTTAAATTTTTTATAACATCTTCTGTATATACAGAAGCATTTATTACCACTGGTTCATATCTGAATACGGATATTTTTGATAAATCTATTGCCACTCTAGGAGCTTCGCGGCTTCTTGAATTTTGTATAGCCAAATCAACTGCTTCGCTTAATTTATCAGCCATTTTATCTGTAGTATTTGCATTAAATACCATAGCAGGAAGTACATTAGGATTAGGCATTTCACTGCTAAATTCATCATCGCTTAAAAGCATATTCTGATTTAAATATTCTATATCAGCATCAGCACTTATCTCTTCATCTGTATAAATATCTTCTAAATCTACAGACAAATCATAATCGTATATAGGCTTTGTAGTTACCAAAGACAAAGAATCAGGATTATACATATCTATTCTATGATTTTTAGCTGTTTCATCAAACAGATAGCTTGTATCTTCAAGATTACTAACGATTGTCATTCTCTCGCCTATACCAAAAGTTAAAGCAACTAATGATATGGATATAAGCAGCAATATTGTAGTGGCTATTATACTTCTTTTCATCTTGTTTCATTCCAATTTGTTATATTTTATTATATATTAGTATTTTGTCTAGCATGTTTTGAATGCTTCGGATGTTTGGCTATTTGTTTTTTCAAATGTGCTGAATCAACATGGGTATATATTTCTGTTGTTGTAATGTCTGAATGACCTAGCATTCTTTGAACCGCTCTTAAATCTGCTCCATGCTGTATAAGATGTGTGGCAAAACTATGTCTTAATGTATGAGGATAAACGTTTTTAGTAATATTGCTTTTTTTCATGGTTTCTTTTACTATTTTCCAAATGCCTACTCTTGAAATCTTATCTCCTCTGAAGTTTAAGAATAATTCGCTTGTCTTTTTGCCCTTTACCATTATAACTCTGCTGGTTTGAATATACCTTTGCAGTATATCTAAGGCTCTGTCATTAATAGGAACTATTCTTTCTTTATTACCCTTACCTCGTATCTTCAAATATTTGCCTTCAAAAAATATATCATCTATTCTTAAAGAGCAAATTTCACTTACCCTTAATCCAGATGAATACATAAGCTCAAATATGGCTTTATCTCTTAATCCCTTATCAGTTTTTTCATTATGCACTGACAAAAGATCATCTACCTCTGTAGTAGTAAGAGATTCTGGTAAGACTCTTTTTAAACGTATTACCTCTAAATTGTCAGTAGGATTTTTTGATATATAATTTTCCATCACTAAAAATTTATATAGATTAACTATACTTACCTTATTTCTTGCAACTGTTCTTGACTTTGAACCATGCTCTTTACGTTCGCTTAAAAATTTCTCAATATCCTTTCTTGTAGCTTTTAAAATTGTTTTTTTGTTTTTAGTTAAGAAATCAAGATATATAACAATATCTCTTTTATAAGATTCTAAAGTATTTGATGATAAGCCTTTTTCAACTGCTTCATAATTTAGATACATTGATAATATTTCTTGATCGGAAACCTGTTTTACTGACATTGAAATCTGCCTCTTAATTTTAAGATATAATATACAAATAGCTGACTTGAATAAGTATAGTAAACATATTGTCAACTAAAATAATTATCGACAAGATTTGTCAATTATTTAAACATAATAAGGTACCCAATAAAAATATTAAATTAACTAAACATAAAACTAAAAATAGTAAACTAATTTTAAAATAATAAGATAATTATAATATTATTAAATTTATTTTTTATGCTATTTATTGATTTATTATATGGACAGAAAAATTTTTTTAGATAAAAATGAAAATCCTTACAAGCCTTCAAAAAATATTATTAAAGAGCTTGAAAAATTTGATATTAACTCTCTGAGATTCTTTCCAGAGTACAGCCCTGAAAAATTAGATTATGAAATGGCTAAATATCTCAATATAGAAACAAGTTCTATAATATCTGTTAATGGTATGTATGAGGCTTTTGCATGCATAATAAACTCATTTGATAAATATAAAATATATTTAGAAGAACCATACAGAAATCTATACACAAAAATATTAGAATATTATAAAATGCATTTTGATATAATAGAAGCCAAAGATGATTATAATATAAATCTTAAAAAAAATATAAGAACTAGAAATTCAATCATAATATCAAGCAATCCTAATGCAGAAACTGGTATGTTTATAAATATAAAGGAAATTGAAGAGTTCTTAAAACATTATGAAGGAATATATGTTATAGATGAATCATACATAAACTTTGCTGGTGAGAGTGCTGTTAAACTTATTAATGAATATAAAAACTTAATCATAATAAGATCCGTTGCTCATTCGCATTCTATATCTGGACTTAATGTTAATTTTATAATATCTAATCCAAACAATATAGATAGTATTTCAAAATTAAGACAAAAATATGGTATAAATAAAATATCTGAAAATATAATTATAGCAGCTTTGCAAGATGAAAAAACTTCGTATAAAAATATTTTCGATATAGTGTTGGAAAGAAACAGATTAGATACTCTATTAAGTAAAGAAGGTTTTATAGTAGTGCCTTCAAGAGCAAACTTTCTTTTGATAAAACACATATATAAAAGTGCTGATTATATATATAATGAGCTTATAAAAAGAAATATATTTGTAAAAAATTATGATAAAGAAAGCATACTCTCTGATTTTTTAAGAGTTACAATATCAACGCACAAAATCAATAATATATTCTTAAACCAATTAAAAGATATAGTTAATAATTAAAAAATAGTAATAAGAGTTTTTATAACTTTAAAAGTATATACTGGAACGATTTCATTTTGCCAATTGATGTACATTATATAGAATTATCAACTTTTTTGCCGCACAAAAAAGTTGCAAAAAACGCAATTACT
>NZ_CASEGO010000153.1 GCF_949287625.1 uncultured Brachyspira sp.
GGCAGATACAGAAATAGGGAGAAATTCGATAATACTTTCCGGCGTGAATATATCGCATACAAATAAGATAGGCAGGAACTGCTTTATAGCAGGAGGCTCAACAATAGGTGCTTATACAGAGGTAGAGGATTTTGCATTTATCGGACAGGGTGTATTGACTATTTCATCTAAAGTGCCCAGGATAGGAAATCATGCATATATCGGGGCCGGCTCACTACTGACAAAGGAGGTGCTTCCATATAATGTTGTATGTGGCAGGCCTGCAAAGGTTATCAAGATTAATGATAAAATAGATTGATATGAGTTATGGATGACATTACGATTGCTCGACCTCTTTATTTCAAGGAGATTAGTAGAACGGCATTATGCTGGCATGGATTCCATAGTTGAATTGTTTTGCGCTTGGTAATACATAATATGGAAGGCTATCTGGAGGCCTACCATAGGTTGCATAACCACGGTGCCTTGAAAATTATACGCAGATTCGGGTTCAATTTATTGAATATCCAAATCATGCTATGGATTCCAGCCATGACGGATTATTCAAATCTTTAGATATGGTATTCCTCGCCAGTACGGGTGGAAATTTAGCTGAAGCTTCACGTTATTTTGCATAGTATTGTAGCAAAGGACTGTAAATAAAGGATGCTAATTATTTTTCTGATGATGTAGTTGTGAGTGTTCATTCCCATAAGTTTAAGAACGGCAATAAGGAAGATCTTACATGGTTTATCCATATTTTCGTAAAAGCGTGTATTGATGCAGAAGCATACATAATAGTTATGCATGGTCATTAACTTCGTGGTATAGGAACTTACAAAATCGGAATTATTTTTTATAGTCTTGGAAATTCAATTTTCCAATATGAGGTATTGGACGTATTGCCAGATGAATTTTATAATAGTTAATACGCTTTTTTGGATATTGTAAAATAAAATGAAGCTAAATCATTGATTATATTGATTAATTATGATACATGATATGCTAATAAATGTTTTTGATGTTAGGGCCTTTTATCTAAATTTCAGAATAATTAAATCATTTCAAGAAATTTTAAATTCTACTTCCGTAAATAATATATATGTTATTTACGGACAAAAAGAGCCATATCAAAATAAATATGAAACATTTTTCATTGAAAGGAATATAAGTTCTTATATTTTTATAGATAATATTTTCTTATTATATGAATTTGTACTTAAACATAAAAAATTTGTATATCTTCTACATGGTCTTCCATATCCGCCAATGTTTGTTTTTTGGTTTGCTAGAGTAAAAACTTCGTGGGTATGCTGGGGACATGGGGCATCTATTAATAAAAAAAATATAAAATCAATTTTATTTACTCCAATAAAAACAATTTTGTATAGGTACTTTACTTCAGTATCAGTTTTAATGACGGGAGACAAGACGAGTTTAGAAAAAGACTATGGATTAAAAAATATAACACTAACTCCATATCCACAAGTTGGAAATTTTCAAGAATTATATAAACAGCTACTGGAAAATACAGTCTCTGAAAGTAAGAAAAAGATAGTTATTTTAGGGCCTAATGCGCATAATATATGCAATTATTATAATTTAATTGATTTACTTTCTAACTATAAAGATAAAATTATTATAAGGTGTATGCTTCAATATCCTAAGTTACCTAGTTCTGAAATAAAAGAATTGGCCGATAAAGGACATGAGATTTTCGATAAAGATTTTATAATAGATACTACTTTTCTAAAATTTGAAGATTACATTAATTACATTAATAATTGTGATATTTATATTTGTGGGAAGGACACCCAATCTGGACTGGGTGCAATATACACTTCATTGAAATTAGGAAAAAAAATATATTTGACAGGGAAGAACCTGGATTGGATAAAATCCAGTGGTTATATTGTTTTTAATATTGAAGATATTAAGGAGGACCCTATTGAATCAGTCTTACACCCATTAACATTATCAGAGAAGTTGTATAATTATAATTTACAAATAAATATTAACAATCGAAACAAACAAATTTGGATAGATTATATTAAGAAATTGACAAGGTAATCTATAATCTTCATATTATTATTGTATTTGTCTGTACATTATAATTATACGGTCTTTTAATTGTATTCAATTGTAATAGAATTATCGTGTTTTTTTATTTTTTGTTTACTTTTATAGTAGCGATTTTAACATTTAATATTAAAACTAATAATAGTTTTAATATTAAAAACAAACAAGATATTGCAATTATTATTATTGTCTTAGTTGCCATTCTAAGATTTGATGTAGGGTATGATTACCCTGTCTATTATGAAATGGCACAAACTTTTTCTGGAATTAACATTGATCGGTGTGAACCGTTAAGTAAATTAATAATTTATATTGCATATTGTTGTGATTCACCACCATTAATGTTCGTTATGTTCGGGTTATTAAGTTATTCATTCTATTTTTCTACTATAAAAAAGTATTCAAAAGATATATCAATTAGTATTATTAGCTTTATAGCTTTCATATTTGTTACTGATTTAGGCAATATTCGACAATCATTAGCTGTTGCTATTTGTTTCTGGGGTTACAGATTTATTATAAATAAATCTGTACTAAAATATATAATAACATGTATTATTGCCATGTTATTTCATACTAGTGCTATATTTGCAATACCGATATACTTTTTATATAATAAATTTAATATAAATCATTTTATTTTACTAATTCTGGTATTAGCTTTTAGTTTTAATATATTAATCGATGAATTCGCCACTTTGGGTTTGTACGCTAACTATTTAGAGGTTTTAAATGATTATGAAGGCGGTGGAATAATTAAATATGCTATTATAGGATGGTTAGTACTATTTATATTGATTGATATTTTTCATAAAAACTTGAAACGTAATCTACCTTTTTATTTTATCATAATAATAGGTACTCTTATACCTTTCTTTTTAAATGGTCATTTTGGAGGCCGTGTCGCACGTTATTATTTAATATACTTGTGTTTATTAGTGCCAAATGTTTTATATTATGTAAAAGCTAAAATGAAATTTGTAGTGTGTTCTGTGTTGTTGTCATATTTTTTAGTTTTTATATATGTAGATTATTCAAACACAATGGCATTGACTCCATATAAAAATGTGCTATTTATTAATACAGAGAACCCCAATTTTAAAACAAAATTAAATTAATGATTAAATTTACCATTATTATTCCTCATCATAATTCATATTCTACTCTTTTAAGGTGCTTACAATCGCTTCCTTACGCTAATGAATTACAAATAATAGTAATAGATGATGATAGCGATGACCCTATAAAATTATCAGAAATAAAACAGCATTTTCCTTACGTTGAATATATTTATCTTAATAATAATTCGGGGGCCGGAAAAGCTCGAAATGAAGGGTTAAAAAGAGCAAATGGGAAATGGGTTATTTTCGCTGATGCTGATGACTATTTTATCAATGATTTTTATAATGTTGTTGATTCTTATTATGATTCTGATTCGGATATAATTTATTTTAAATCAGAAAGTCGAATTAGTGAAACAGGAGCTGTTGCAGATAGAGGCAATCCATTTAATGAACTTATTGATGGATTTTTATTGAATTATCCACAGTCAGAAAAAAAACTGCGTTTTAAACATTATGTCCCTTGGTGCAAAATGATTAACCTTGGGTTAATAAAGTTAAATGAAATTTCGTTTGAAGAAATAAGATATAGTAACGATATAATGTTTTCTGCTAAAATTGGTTATTACGCAAAAAAAATCGAGGCTATAAACAAAAAACTGTATTGTGTAACAACTAATGGAAATAGCTTGACTAGAATTATCAATAAAGAAAGTGTAATATGTAGATATGAAGCTACTTTACGCTATAACTCCTTTCTTGCCAGTATAAATGCAACAGAATTTCAGGCCGTAATATTAAAGTATATTGTTCTTTCATTAAAATTGGGCTTATCTACTACATATGAAATGATTGAGTTAGGTGTTAAATACCATACGAATTTTTTCAGTGGCTTAAATCGCTGGAAAGAAATTTTTAATAAAAATAAAAGACAAATTTCTCATTTTTGATAGGGTTATTGATATGCATAAAAATCTAATTCAATTGGTCAAGTCTTTGGCCAAACATAATTTTATATCTCCTATAAATATCGCACGTCTGAGGTATTTATATATATTACATAAATGGCCACACTTCAAGCATCCAAAAGATCTCAATGAAAAGATTAATTACCTAAAATTTTATGGCAATACATCACTATGGCCAAAACTTTCAGATAAATATGCTGTTCGTAAATATATTGAAGATTTTGGGTTAGGTGAAATTTTAGTTAAACTTTACGGGAAATGGGATTCAGTAGATGATATTGATTGGGATAAATTGCCTAATCAATTTGTAATGAAGTGCAATAATGGCAGTGGTGATGTTTTAGTCTGTCATGATAAAGCTACTTTAGATATTGATAAATATAAACAATACTTTGACTTGATGTTGCACCGGAAATTTGGTATTATAAATGGAGAGCCGCACTATATGAAAATTAAGCCATGTATAATTGCTGAAGAATTGCTAAATGCAAATACACAGCCATGTGGATCAACGTCTTTGATTGATTATAAAATATGGTGTTTTAACGGCAAACCACATAGCATTTTTGTAGTTTTAAATAGATCACGAGAGTCAGCTAATTGCGGTATTTATGATTTAAATTGGCAATATCGTCCTGAATTTTTGCGTTTTACAAATCATAAAATTTATTTTGGAGAACTGACATTTACTTCCCAAGGTGGTTGTATGGATTATTTCTCACAACAGTATCTTAATGAAACAGGTGCATTAATAAAGCTTCACTAAATCTTTTATAACATATTAGGCAAGCTACTATTGTGCAATTTTAACCACTAAAATAATATCCGTTTAATTATATTTATTATGAATTGAAATAATATAGGGACTGTCGTTAAAAGAATAAAAACTTTATAACGAATTGATTGCCAATGTAATATAAAATTTGTATCTTAGCTAAAGATAAAAAGAATACCTCCA
>NZ_CASEGO010000154.1 GCF_949287625.1 uncultured Brachyspira sp.
CTAAATATACATTTAGTATTAGATAACATACCTGATTCCATATTTAATTTAAAACTGGCTGATGCCTCATTTCCTTGTAACTCTACAAATGTATCTATTATTTCACCAGTTTCAACATTATATAAATAATATTTTTTCTTGTCAATACAATTAAAATCAAAAATACTTGATGCTGAAAAATTAACCTTTACACTCATTTCGCCTGACTGAGATACTGTTTTAGGTTCTGGGTTTACTGTATCTTTATTAGATAAAATTATTCCACAATGATTATTTGATGGGATATAATTTAATAATGTTACTGTTGTTTTATCATATCTTATTATAAGTTTATTTTCACTTAATATATATTCTGCTTCTAACTTATCATTATCTTTATGTTTATAAAAATAGCTTGCTTCTTCTCTCTCATATATATATTCTCCTGATATATTAACTGCATTTATTTCTGAAGTCTTAGTATATAAAATTATTTTAAAATTTGTTTCTGTCATGTTTTCTACTGTCAGAGTATGATTTTTGCCTTGTAATACATAAAAGGTTATACAAATATTATCATAAGATGACAATATATCATAAAATCTCTGATGTTGATTATATTCCATAAGGCTTATTATTAATATTTCTATTCGCTCTGCATTACTCTTTTCCGATATTTTAGATATTAAAGAGTTTCTAAATTTGCTGTTATTACTACTATTAATGACAAATATTTCATCTAGTTTATAATCTATATCTACTATTTCTTTACTGAATTTTTCATTCATATATACCAAAAATGGCTGAAAAATTTTATGACAGCTTGCAAAATCTAATACTTCCTGCACATAATCGTCTGTTTTTATTGAGCTGCTATCCTGCAATAATGGTAATATATCACTTATCTTTGTAGTTGTGTTCAAGAAACATATGTATTCATTTGATGTTGATAACTTTATCAATTTTTCATCATTTGCTGCTGTATCTATAGATTTACAATGTGGATGCTGTTCTAGAAATTTTAAATAAGAATATCCTGTGCCATAATTTTTTAATGGACGATTACTTGTATGTACAACAAGCATTTCTATATTCAAATAATTAAATATATCTAATGCACTGTTAAATATATCTATATTACCATCTGCATCCCTTTCAATAAGTTCAAATAATGCTGCTTCATGTATTCTACGCTTTCTGTATAATGTATATTGATTATCTACTGTAGCTGAAACTAAATCTATATAGTAACGAATACCAAACCATGTTAAAAATCTACTGTTATTTTTACTTACTGCATTAGAAAAATATGCCTGCGGGTCATTATAGGTATTAAACTTATCAGGCATTTGATAATAATTGGACAAAAAAGATAATATTAATTTTGAGTGTAGGGCAAATGATGATGGAAATATATTCTTTGAATGACCAGTCTTTAATGACCTTATTAAACCTTTATAAAATGACATAGATAATATAGAAAAAATTTCTACTGCTTCTTCTTTAGTTAATGTAAAATTAAATGCATTCAACTTATTATTTTTATATGTTGTTTCATTTAAATTATTAACAGCATCTTCTATTGCTCTATTTACAGATAATTCAAGCATTAATGCTCTACGATGAGATAACGGACCATAAGCTGCCGTATTGGCAGTTGTTTGTCTATTTTGTTCTGCTCTTTGCCTGCTGTTTGTTATAGGGTGTGAACTGTCAGTAAAACTACGCTCTAACTCTTCAATAGTAATTAACTGGGTATCTATGTCTGGAATTTGCTTATCTTCTGATTGAATACCATAGTCACCATTATGTTTAACTGTTTGGATGCATGTTGATACAGCACTAGCAATAAAATTAATTGCTTCAAGTTTATTTGTATCATTTAAAAAGCTGCTAAAATCACCATTACTATTTTCTATATCTAATAATGGTTTGAAAGCTGCTAATTTTAATGCACAAATATATTGGATTTTATCTAATTCTTCTACATTAAAACCTACACCTAAAGTAATCACTCTTTTTGTATCTGCATACATATGAGAATCAAATGCATCATCTACTTTTACTTCTCCATGCATTAATAAACTGTATTTCAAATCATTAAATAAATTAATATTTAAATCCACATTATTCATAAAATCACCTGCAGTATGAATTTATATGCATCATACACATCATTTGAAATGTAGTACATTTTCTATATAAATATGCATATATCTTGTTTAAAAGAACATTCTCATTGTAACCATATCCCATATCAGCTGACCAAGCATAACGCATATATCTATGCAAATGAAAAGCATGAGTTATTGAGAAAAAATTATGAGAAGCATAAAACTTATGCCCTGTCTCTTGTTCATATTCTTTATATGTATACAACTCACTACCATCTGGCATTCCTGCCCTATAACCTTTGTATGGTGGACATAAATTTAAAGCACACTCTTTAAAATCATATTTATATAATTCCAATTGACCTTTATTATTAGCCTGTGCTCTCTTAATTTCTCTTACAGTTAACTCATATGCTTCATCATATACTATACCTTGAGATGGTTGTGCATTTTCAAAAGCCACACCTGTATATGTGGTTTTATTATAATATTCATTATATTTACTTTTAACTATTAGGCTGTTATCCGCAGTTAACAACGGTTTATTGCACACTAATTTAATAATTTTATCATCTGCTTCCTTATATATATCTTTTAATGTGCCATATAATGCTTTAAATTGATATTCTTCATATTTAAAATCTGCTTGATTTATCTTAAAGAACTTTTTACTATTATCACCAAGTTCTAAAAATACAGTAGCTATCATTGACAGTAAACCATCATATATTAAATCATATAAACTAAAATATTCAAACTTATCATATTGCATAACTGTTGCATAATCATAAGCACTATAAAGCATAATTTTATTATTACCTTTTACATTGAAAGATTGACCGCCTAATTTTTTTATTTGATTACATACATAATATAAGTCATACAGCCTATATTGATTAGAATCCAAAAAATGTAATTCCTTAGCAGGATTACCATATATATCAAAAGGATATAAACTATCATATATATATTGAGATAACATTTTTTGGAAGCCATCTATATTTGAGTATTTTTCTTGAAAAAAATTATAATGCTTATCTAATTCATACAACTTATTAAACATCCAAAAAGCAACAATTAATTGAATATATGGATAGCGTTTTACTGTATCAGACAAAGGATTTTTGTCTTTTAAAATATAATATTTACTCTCTTCTATTAACTGCCTGGGAATTTTGATGCCAAATGCCATATATTTATCAAAAGTATCAGGACGCAAAAAGTCTACAATATCACTTTCACATAAAGGAATATAGTTTTCAATAACATTTAAATAAGCATCCCGTATTGTTTCAAATTTAGATAAATCTACTGGTTCATTCATAATAATATCACCTATATTTTTATTGTTTAATATTTAATTTACCTTTTTCAATTGTAAAACCATTACTATCAAGCTTAACTTCCATTTTGTCTAATTTAAAAATAATATTGCTTCCATCTGATATTATACTTGCTTTTTCTCCTATCATTATTTCAAATTTATCAGAAACTTTTAAACTTAGTAATTTTGACGAGTTTATACTTAATTCATCACACTGTATATCTGATGATAGTGATTTGAATGTCATATGCTTACTTGCATTTATTGTTGTGTTACTGTTAGAGTATATATCCATATCATTTTCAGATGTTAAATTATAATGACTATTAGAACTTATATTTATACCTGCCTCACTTGATATATCTATACTGCCAGAAACACTGTCTTCTATATTACCATTTACTTTTCTTTCAACTTCACCACAAATATTTATGATACTATCGCCCTCTATTTCCACTATCTTATCGCCGCTTATAAACTCTTTACTGTTTCCTGCTACCCGCAGTGTATTTTCTGCCCCTACATTTAATGTGTTAGAAAGACCTACTGCTGTATCTTTGCTTAAAGCTACCACTGTTAAATATTCGCCGCCTATATTCACATCTTTTACCCCTGCTATATTTTGAATGTGTGCCTGCAAAATATTTTCTGTATGAGTGCCTGTTACTTTGCTGGTTTTATTGTTTAAGATTGTCTGGTCATAGTTATTCTGCACCAGTTCTTCATAGTCCTTTTCGGCTTTTAAATATATCTGCTCACTACCTGGCAGGTTGCTCATAGTAAGCTCATTTCTGCCCTGCTCCCCCTTACCTACTGTTTTTGCTGAAAGTGATGTTTTATGTTTAGATGATAGTATCTCACTTTGAATTAATGACGGGCTTGACATATTATATAAACTGCCAGTAATTACAGGCCTGTTTATATCTCCGTCTATATAAGATATTATTACTTCATCACCTAC
>NZ_CASEGO010000155.1 GCF_949287625.1 uncultured Brachyspira sp.
AAATAAAAGTAATAAGTGGAAAAAAGAACTATCAATAGCATTAGCAGAGAATTTTCATCTGTTTGAAAATTGACAAACTATATTTGTTTAGGTATATACCGTTTGATTACTTTAAAAAATTAAGGAATACTTAAATGCAATAATGTCTGACTCCCGTTCAATTTAATAATTTTTTATATCTTTGTTTTAAGAGGCTTTTATATTAAGTACTGGTTTTAATCTGTCTATTATATCTGCTGTAGGCATTATTAATTTTTCTATTTCCTTTGCATCTTTATATGCCTGCGGTGCTTCATCTAAAGTATTTTTTGATATGCTGCTTGAATAAATACCTTTCATAGATTCTATAAAATCTTTCATCTCTATTTGTTTTCTTGCCTGCATTCTTGAAAGTACTCTTCCAGCTCCATGAGGGGCTGAAAAATTCCAGTCTTCATTGCTTTTTCCTTTGCATATTAGTATACCGTCACGCATGTTGAAAGGAATTATCATTTTTTCTCCCTTATAACTTCTTATAGCACCTTTTCTTATTATAAAATCTTCAAAATCTATAAAATTATGTATAGATGAAAAAGTATCTTCTAATTTTATATTAAGAGAATCTTTTATAATGTTAAGCATAGCCTCTCGGTTGATTTTGGCATAATACTGTGCTATTACCATATCGATGCAGTAGTCAAACATAGCCTTGCCGTATATATAATCTCCGCTTCTTACTATTTCATTATACTCATTATATTCTTTTGTTGTTTTATCGCTAGCATCATTTACGCTATTTAAAAAATCTTTTGCTTCTTCTATTCTTTTTTTATTTTTTCTTACATGATATTCGCATACCATTGTGCCGAAATTTCTTGAGCCTGAATGTATAGTAAGAAAATAATCATTATTTATGGAGCTTCCTATCTCTATAAAATGATTTCCTCCTCCTAATGTTCCTATAGAGTTGTGAAACTTTTCTAAATCCATTTCTATTCTTTGGCATAATTTTTCTATATAATCATTATCTATTTCAAAGAGTGCAAAGTCTGCAGCATATCTTTTATTATAAGCTATTATAAAGTTTCTCATAATGTTATTTAATTCTTTGAAATTAAAAAATGAATAATTACTTTTTTTATGAGTTTTAACACCCATAGGAATATTTTGTTTTATAGTTTTATCAATTTTTTCGAGTTCAATATTTTTTATATTATCATTTAATTTTGAAGTAAGCATTCCGCAGCCTATATCAACGCCTATATGAAAAGGATTTACTCTGTCCGTTAAAGGCATTGTAAAGCCTATTACTATACCATTTCCAATATGAGTGTCTGGCATTATCCTAACTTTCACATTTTCACTTGATTTTTCATTCAAAATATTATAAATCAAAGAATAAGATTCTTCATCAATATTATCAGTAAATATTTTGCAGTCTTTGTTGTATTTTCCTTTTAGTTCTATCATAAAAGTATACTCCTTGATTTAATTATTAATAATATCATATATTATTATAATATCAGAAATTGTCATTTATATTATATACTGAAAATTTTTAAGTTTGTCAACCGCGAGCTCTCCCTCATCTTCGTTCGGAACGCTTCGCGGGCACATTCCCGTACGGTATTGTTTATTCTTATCAAATGTCAACGATACGTGCAGCTGATTATCTATTATTATAAAAAATAAATTATTTATTTTACATTTTTAACTTATAAAACTTATTTTATTAACAACTGATAATACTTTATATTATTTATAACTTATAATTACATTTATTAATAACTCAAAATTGACAAATCATATTTGTTTAGGTATATACTAAAAATTTTTAAGTTTGTCAATTTTTTTATTGTTCTTTTTCCCGCCGCACGCCATACTTAACAGTACTTCCTTCGGTCGCAGGCGGACAGCGTCAAAGAACCCAAGCTCGGATACGCTTCGCGAAAGTGCAAGTGTAACAATAATACTAAATAGTACTAATTTATGTTTTACATGTAGAATAAATTACTAAATTTAGCCTGAAATGTAGCCTTTCTCGACTGCGGGCTGTGCCTGCTTCTCGCCTGCCGAAGGCACACAGAGTGAGGCATACTTCGTATGTGGCACACCTGCCTACGGCACGGACAGCGTCACAAAAGAAGTGGGGGTGTGGGGGCTAGTCCCCACAAATACTAAAATTTAAAAATTTATTTTTTGACAAATCATATTTGTTTAGGTATAATCTTATTACTACAATAAGAAATATTTTATATTTAAGGATATAATTATGTTAGACGAAGAATTGCAGGAATTAAGAAAAGAAATTGATAGAATTGATAAGCAAATAGTAAATTTGATAGACGAGAGAATGAAAGTTAGTATTAAAGTAGGAGAGACAAAAAAGAAATATAATGCCCCTATATTTGACCCGAAAAGAGAAAAGGAAGTTATAGCAAAAAAAATAGAACTTCTTGAGAATAAAGACTTATCATCATTAATAACAACTATATATAATGATATAATGTACGCTTCAAAACAGCTTCAGAAACATTTAATTGATGAAAGTAATAATGATAGTAAAAAAGAAAAAACTAACAAAGAAAAAATAAAATATGATAAGCGGGTAGTTTATCAGGGAAGAGAAGGAGGAAACGGACATGAGGCTGCTTTGAAATTTTTTGGTGAAAATGCATGCCTCATAAAAAAAGCATATTTTAATGATGTACTTGAGAGTATAAGAAGCGGAGAGAGTTATTACGGGGTTTTACCTTTGGAGAATTCTTCTACGGGTATGGTTAATGAGGTTTTGGATATACTTGCCGATTATAACTGCAAGATTGTAGGAGAGATATATTTGCCTATAGAATACGGACTTATGGCTAAAAGGGGAAGCAGTATAAAAGATATTAAAAGGGTTATATCGCATCATCAGGCTTTGAAGCAATGTTCTAATTTTATAAAAGAAAATGGTTTTGAAGAGATAACAGCATCAAATACTGCTGAGGCTGCTTTTATAGTTTCTAATGGAGATGATAAAACTATTGCTTCTATATCAAATAAAAATGCTTGTAAGATTTATGATTTAGAAATGCTTGAAGAGAATATTGAAAATATAAAAGGAAATACCACACGCTTTATAATAGTAGCTAATTATGATAATGCTTTAAATAGCGGAAACAAAATAACTATGAGATTTTTGCTTCCTCATGAAAACAGAAGTTTGGCTAATTCTCTTGATAAATTAAAAAGTTTTAATTTGACTTCTATAGTAAGCCGTCCGCATAGTGACAGAAAATGGCAGTATTATTTTTATATTGATATGACTGGAGACTTTGATAAATATAGAGAAGAGTTTGAAGATTTTAAAAGAAGTGTAGAGAATTTAATAATATTGGGGCAGTATGATGAATAATAATATAGATAATAAAGTAATATTTATAATAGGTCTTCCGGGCTCTGGAAAAAGTGCTTTATCCAAACTTCTAGCAGAAAAATTAAATTATACACTTTATGATATGGATTCATTTATAGAAAAAAAAGAAGAGAAAACAATAACAGATATTTTTGCAGATAATGGAGAAGAATATTTTAGAAAAATAGAAAGCGAAGTTTTAGAAGAGCTTGGCAGTTTGAATAACGCTGTAATATCTACTGGAGGCGGAATAGTACTTGCTGAAAAAAATAGAAATATTATGAAAGAAAAAGGAATTACCATTTTTATAGATAGAAGCCCAGAAATTATACTTAAAAATATAGATCCTAGAGAGCGTCCTTTGCTTGCAAAAGATAAAAATAAATTATTAGAGCTTTCAAAACAGAGAGATAGTTTATACAGAGAAACTGCTAATATAATATTTACACATAACACTTGGGAAGATGATATTAACAGAACTTTTGAAAAATTAGAATATGCTTTAAAAAGTTTTATTAATTAATATAATATGGCTGCTGTGATTTTGTATTTTATAAATTTGATGTTTAAAGTATATACTGGAACGATTTCATTTTGTCAACTGATGTACATTATATAGAATTATCAACTTTTTTTCCGCTGCACTCTATACTTAACAGTACTCACTTCGGTCGCAGGCGGACAGGTGTGATAAAAGAACTGGGGTGTTGAGTAGTACACAGCGTGGTGGGCAAAACCCCATATATTAAAAACAAAATATAACTTCATTTTTGACAAACTATAGTTGTTTAGGTATATACAAAATTATTTTAATAGTTAAACTGTATGCTTATAACAGTTTAACTATTTTTAATTATTATTTTTTATTAGTGGCATTATATTC
>NZ_CASEGO010000156.1 GCF_949287625.1 uncultured Brachyspira sp.
TTTTTTGTGCGGCAAAAAAGTTGATAATTCTATATAATGTACATCAGTTGACAAAATGAAATCGTTCCAGTATATACTGAAAATTCTTAAGTTTGTCAATTTTTTAATTTATGGTATAATCAAAATATGGATTTTAATTTAACAGACGAAGAAATAAAATTTTTGAAATCTTTTCAATTATTTTTAGATGAGATGAAGCAGTCTATTAAAAATTTTATAAGTCATATTTCTAGTTTTGTTAAAACAGGGGCATCTTCATTAATAGGTACTGTAATAAGTGAAATTTTTGGTCCTATTAGTGCAGTGTTTAATAAGCTTGTGAGTTTCATTAAACAGGGTGTAAAAAGCATTATGGATGCATTTCAGTATTTGACTAATAAAGAAAATAAATACAAACCATTGAGTATAAAAATTGCTCAGGTTGGTAAAATCGTAACAGCAGGATTAGCAGCGGCAGGAGCAATTGTGGGAGGAGAGATAATAGAAAAAGCATTGCTTCAAATTCCTGTTATGCATGTTCAAATTCCACTCCTTGGAAGTATAGCAAATATTACAGGAATATTTCTATCAAGCTTAATTTCTGGTATTATTGGAGCTATTGTTATAAATTGTATTGATCTCTATATAGTAAATTATCAAAGAAATGAAAATCTTAATAATCAGATTGATATAAAAAATAATATATTAAATACACAAAATAATATATTAGATATTAAATCAATAAAAATGCAAAATGTGAAAGAATGCTGCTGCGATTCTATAAAAGAAAATCATAAACAAACTAAAAAAATCATTAATGAATCTATCATAACAATTTTTGATGAAAATAAAATAGAGAGCATAGATAAAAATGAACATTTGTATTTTATAGAAGGCAATTTATCTGAATTACTTGACGAAAAAGGAGAGTAAAATGAGAAGTATAACCATTTTATTAATAGGTGGATGTGTAATAGTAGGTATAGCAGTTTATAAAATATATAAGAATATAAATAATACAAAAATTGATTTAAAAAATGATAATCAATTAGAAAAAAATAAGTTTAATTCTACTAAATATTCAGATTCAAACTATATAAAAGATATATACGAAATAAAGAAAATTACTTCTGATGCTATAAAAAATAGACATAGAGAATCGGCAAAGTATATAGAAAAGTCATTAAATACTGTTTTTAAAGAATCTGAAAATGGTGATATCGTAACTGATAATATGGGAGATTTAAAAAAAATAGATAGTGATTTAAATGATTTATTAAAATAAGAGATAATTTACAGTATGGAAGAAGAATATACAGATATTAATATAAATGAACATAATTTTCAAAATACTAAAGATTCTTTAAAAGAGCTTTTAGATAAAAATAAAGAGGAAATAAAAATTGATAAAGTTCCTTTTAAAGGAGGATTACTTAATCTTTTTGACCATAATGTTACAGGTGAAGAATTAAATAATATTATATCACAGCTGCAAAATTATATGATTTCTTCTAATAATATTCATAAAAGATTTACTGAAGAATTTGTAGAGATATATAATGCATTTGAATATCTTGATAAAGATTATATAGCTGCTATTATTACTTCAATAAAATCAATAGAAGAAATTAGCAAAAAGGAACAGCAAGATAGAAAAGATATTAGAAATATTATTTATCAACTTGAACAATCTGTTAAAGTACTTAAAAAGTTTAAAGAAGATATTGATAAACTGAAACATATTAATGATGTAGATAAATTATGGAATATTATAAAAAATAATAATGAACATTTTGTAAAATCAATCCAAGATCTTACAAAATTTAAAGAAGATATTAATAAACTTAATCATATTAATGATATTGATGATTTATGGACAATATCAGAGAATAATAAAAATACTTTAGATGCCCATTCTTATAAATTAAAAGATATAAAGAATGATAATGAACATTTTGTAAAATCAATCCAAGATCTTACAAAATTTAAAGAAGATATTGATAAACTTAATTATATTAATGATATTGATGACTTGTGGAACATAACAGAAAACAATAGTAAGAATTTAAATATACATTCTGGTAAATTTATAGATTTTAACAAGCAAATTCAAATTTTGAATAAAAAAATAAAAATCTATTATTTTATTGCAGTAGTATCTTTATCTATTACAGCAGTTCATTTCATACTGAATATATTAGGTATTGTATAATTATGATAGATAATATTTTTAAGTCAGAAATTTTGAATTATGCGTCAAAATTAGATGCTGTTACCAATTCTTATGGTAAAATTATAAAGGCAGCTTATAACATTGTAGATGAGTATGATAATTCATCTACTATATATTTAATAAATTATACTTCAAAACTTATAAAGTCAGAAAAATCATCAAAAAGATTAAAAATACTTTCAAATGCACTTAAAGATAGTATAATGAAATTTTATGGCTACTATTATATTCTAGAATGCAATAATACATCTTATAAAGATGATGATGTTCGTTCATTGGAAGAGCTTATTTATGATTTAAATGAACTTGTTGGTTTAGAATCTGTTAAAAATCACATTAATGATTTGATAGCATTTCATACAGTGCAAATATTAAGGGATAAATATGGACTTCATAGTCAAAAGACTACTATGCATATTGCATTTACAGGAAATCCTGGTACAGGAAAAACTACAGTTGCACGTATAATTGGAAGAATATATAAACATATAGGACTTTTATCTAAAGGTCATTTTATAGAAGTTTCAAGAACAGACTTAATTGCAGGATATCAAGGACAAACAGCTATTAAAGTAAAAAAGGTTATAGATGAGGCTAGAGGCGGTGTACTATTTATAGATGAAGCATACAGTATAACTGAAAATGATCATAGTGATTCATATGGTAGAGAATGCCTTACTGAACTTACAAAAGCACTTGAAGATTATAGGAATGACTTAGTTGTTATTGTAGCAGGATATACAGAACCTATGATACATTTTTTTGAATCTAATCCAGGATTAAAATCTAGATTTAATACTTTTATTGAATTTCATGATTATACAGTTAATCAATTATTGGAAATGTTTATTAAATTATGTGATAAAAATGATTATATTTTATCTGATGATATTTCATATTTCCTTTATGATATCATTCTTGAAAAGACAAAAAATAAAAATTTTGAAAATGGCAGATTTGTAAGAAATTTTTATAATAATATTATTATAAGTCATGCCAGACGAGTCATGAAAATAAATAACCCAAGTAAAGAAGAATTATCTCTAATTACTTATGATGATATTAATATGAGTATTTAATAATTTTCTATCTCTAAACTTTCTAACATTTTTATTTTACTTCTCTTAATTTTTTATTTATATTATATATTTGTTTATGATTACATGCAATATATTATTTTTTATCATTATTAATTCTGTTTTTATGACTTTATAATATAAAATAAATTACTTTTTACTTCTAATTTTTTCCCATATAGAGTTTAATTTTTTCTGCATAATTATGTCTGGAATGATCAAAGAGGAAATAATCACAAAAAGAATAATAAAACCAATCAATATAGTACCCAAAAATATTAATAATGCTTCAGGGTTATCAATTAAATCAATAAAGTTGAAATCACTATAAGCTAAAGCCATACCGCTTACTAATGTCCCCATAACAAAAGCAAATATTAAAGCTCCTATAATAGGAACTCCTGCTAATAATACAATAATACTTGCGGTCATAACTATTTGAGTTTTATCGTCTTTATCATTTTCATCTATTTTTAACGCTATTTCTTTATGAATAATATTTCCGTATTTATTATACCAATATATAGTATAGAGATTACAAGTAATAACAGAAAGTAAAAGCTCTAATTCAGCAGATATGTCTTTTCTCTTAGTAAATTTTTTAACTTCTAAACTGATATAGTAAAGCCAATAGAAATGATATATTCCTAAAGTGATGAAGTTTAGAACAAACATTGTTGGAATAGATCTTATAGCCCCTATATTCATATTATTTTCCTATTATTGTTATGTTCACGGCAAAATCCTCAGTGCGTGTACAGCAAAAAAGTTAATAATTCTGTATAATGTGCATCAGTTGAGGAAATAAAATTGTTGCAGTATATACTGAAAATTTTTAAGTTTGTCAATTTTTTAATTTATGGTATAATCAAAATATGGATTTTAATTTAACAGACGAAGAAATAAAATTTTTGA
>NZ_CASEGO010000157.1 GCF_949287625.1 uncultured Brachyspira sp.
AACAGAAATAATATTTTTTACTATATATTATTATTTAAAAAAGTCAATACATTTTTATGTATTGGCTTTTTTTATTTTAAAAAAATTCAGGAGTAAATTATGAATAATAATTGTTTAATAGGTTATACAGGTTTTGTAGGAAGCAATATATTATTGAAATCTGATTTTCATTTTAAATATAATTCAAAAAATATAAATGATATTAAAAATAATGAATTTGATTTACTAATTTGTTCGTCAATACCAGCTGATATGCAGCTTGCTAATACTAATCCTGAAAAGGATTTATCAAATATTAAAGAATTACTAAATATATTAAGTACTGTAAAAGCTAAGGAAGCTGTTTTAATATCAACTATAGCAGTATATCCTCAGCCTGTTATATATGATGAAAGTAACAATGGTTTTATTGGGGATTCTGATTATGGAAAAAATAGAAAAATAGCAGAAGATGAATTTTCTAATATTTTTAATAATGCTCATATAATAAGATTACCTGCATTATTTGGTAAAAATTTAAAAAAGAACTTTATCTATGATATAATCAATCCTGAACCATCATTTTTTACAGAAAGTAAATTTGAAACAATAAAAGATAAAATTGTTTTTTCAAAAAAATATTATAAATTTGATTCAGAAAAAAAGAGATATGTATTTGATAAAAGTAATGCAATTAAAGATAATTCAATATATAAAATAAGGGAAGAATTATTTAGTATTAATGAAACTTCTTTACAATTTACAAATTCTGAAAGTACTTTTCAATTTTATAATTTAGATAATTTATATAATGATATATTAAAATCTATAAAATATAATATACCTATACTTAATATATGTTCTGCTCCAATTTCAGCAAAAGATATTATGAAAAATATTTTTAATAGAGAATTTATTTCAAACAATGCCAAATTATATAATTACAATATGAAAAGTATATATGCTGATAAATGGGGAAATGATAAAATATATTTATATAATGAAAAAAATATATATGATGATTTAGTATCATTTTTTAAATTAAATGGAGTTTTATAATGAAATTATGTATATCTGCTTTAGCCTGGAATATAGAGAATAAAAATAATGTTTATGATTTTTTATCAAAAAAAGAAATTAAATTCATAGAAGTAGTACCATTTAAGATATCAAATTTAGGTCTATATGATGAATATAATAATTATATTAGATTAAAAAAAGAATGGGAGGATTTTGGATTAAAAGCTGTATCTATGCAAAGTTTGCATTTTGGATTAAATAATTGTTCATTATTCAATTCTGAAATTGAAAGAAAAAATTTATATGAATATACATTAAAATCTATAGAGATTGCCTCTACATTAGGTATAGAGCATATAGTATTTGGTTCTCCAAAATTGAGAATCATTCCTGATAATATGTCCTATGATAAGGCTAATGATATAGCTTTGGAATTCTTTACAAAATTAAATGATGATGCTATTAAATATAATGTTGTAATTGGTTTAGAGCCTAATTCTAAAGAATATGGTACTAATTTTTTAACCAATACTAAAGATACATTTGATTTTGTCAAAAAAATAGATTTAAAAAATATAAAAATAAATTTAGATTTAAGTACTATAATTTTAGAAAATGAGAATATAGCACAATCCATAGATTTAGTAAATTCATTGAATTATAGCTTTCATTGTCATATAAGCATACCTTATTTAAAAAATAATTATGCAGATTATAAAAACAATTTAATAGAATATTTTTCAAAATTAAAAACTTCTAAAGTTAATCACTGTTCAATAGAAACTGTAATAAATAATAATAGTGAGATAGAAAATATCAATATTATAAACGAAATAATTGATTTTATAGAATCAATAGAAAAGGAAACAATTTAATATGTTGAGAGAAATACCTGATTATAAGATAGAAGAATTTTTTCAGAAGAGAAATAAATATTGTGTAGGCATTCCTTTACTAAATGAAGGAGAAAAAATAAAAAAAGAATTACAATCTATGTTAGATAATGATATACACAATATAGCGGATATTATTATTTTTGACGGAGGAAGTAATGATGATTCTACTAATATAGATTTTTTAAAAAGTGTAAATGTAAGAACTTTGCTCATAAAAACAGGAGAAGGAAAACAAGGTGCTCAGTTTAGAATGGGATTTGATTATATTTTAAATCAAGGATATGAAGGAATAATAACAATAGATGGTAATAATAAAGATGGAGTAGAATATATAAAAGATTTCATTAAAAAATTGGAAGAAGGGTATGATTTTATACAAGGATCAAGATTTATAAAGGGAGGTATTCATAAAAATACACCAATATCAAGATATTTAGCTGTAAAATTCATGCATGCTCCTTGGATTAGTTTTATGTCAGGTTTTAAATATACTGATACTACATCAGCATATAGAGGTATTTCTAAAAAATTATTATTAGATGAAAATATAAATATATTTAGAAATATATTTTCTGGATATGAATTATTATTTTATATGTCTGTAATGGCACCTAAATTAAATTATAAAGTATGTGAAATTCCTGTATCAAGAATATATCCTAAAAATACTAAAACCCCTACAAAAATAACTTTTACTGGCAATTTTAATATCATAAAAACATTATTTAAATTAAATATTGGATATTACAATACAATAAAAAAAATATAATTCTCTAAAATATAAGATATTTATAAATGTTCGATTTTTTCACTTGAAATTTATATTTTATGTTATATTATATATAAGAATTATAATTTATAAGGAGTTTTAATATGTCTTTAATAGATAATATAGTAGCTAGAGAAATATTAGATTCAAGAGGAAACCCTACAGTAGAAGTAGATGTATGGCTTGATAGCGGTGTTATGGGAAGAGCAGCAGTACCATCTGGAGCTTCTACAGGAGAACATGAAGCAGTAGAATTAAGAGACGGAGATAAATCAAGATATATGGGTAAAGGTGTTCAAAAAGCCGTAGAAAATGTTAATGAAATTATTTGTAATGAACTTATCGATATGGATGCTTTGGATCAAGTAGAAATAGACAGAACTATGATCGAACTTGACGGTACAGAAAACAAAGGTAAATTAGGTGCTAATGCTATATTAGGTGTATCACTAGCTGTAGCAAAAGCTGCTGCTGAAGAATTAGGTATGCCTTTATACAGATATATAGGCGGAACTAATGCCAAAACTTTACCAGTGCCTATGGCTAATATCTTAAACGGCGGTGCTCACTCATCAGCTCCGATCGACTTCCAAGAATATATGGTTATGCCAGTTGGTGCTCCTACTTTCAAAGAAGGTTTACGCTATGTAGCTGAAGTATTCCATAACTTAAAAAATATACTTCATGACAGAGGCTTAAGCACTACTGTTGGTGATGAAGGCGGATTTGCACCTACTCTTAAAGATAATGAAGAGCCTCTTCAAGTAATTATGCAGGCTATAGAAAAAGCCGGATACAAACCTGGCGAAGATGTAATGATAGCTATGGATCCTGCTTCAAGCGAATTCTATAACAAAGATAAGAAAAAATATGTATTCCATAAATCTGACAATAGAGAATTAACTCCTTCTGAAATGGTTGATTTCTATGCTGATTTATGCAGTAAATATCCTATTATCTCTATAGAAGATGGCGTTGCTGAAGATGATTGGGACGGTTGGAAAATCTTAACAGAAAAATTAGGTAAAAAAGTTCAATTAGTAGGCGACGATTTATTTGTTACTAATGTAAAAAGACTTCAAATGGGTTTAGATAAAGGTGTTGCTAATTCTATTTTGATTAAAGTAAATCAAATTGGTACTTTAACTGAAACTTTAGACTCTATAGAACTTGCTAAAACTCATAACTATACTGCTGTAGTTTCTCACAGATCTGGTGAAACAGAAGATTCTACTATTGCTGATATAGTAGTAGCTACTAATGCAGGTCAAATAAAAACAGGTTCTGCTTCAAGAAGTGATAGGATTGCTAAATATAATCAATTATTAAGAATTGAAGAAGAATTAGGCAGCAGAGCTATTTACTTAGGTAAAAAAGCTTTCTATAATGTTATGAAATAATAATATTAATTAAGCATTAAATAACAGTTTAGCTTTAAAGCGATAAACGAGAGCTGGTAACAATTTAT
>NZ_CASEGO010000158.1 GCF_949287625.1 uncultured Brachyspira sp.
TACCGCTTATTGATGATACTATGCCTATAATATTTTCTTTCCAATATAGAGAAAGAGATAATATTATTGCACTCGCTGTTATGATCCATAATATTTCTAAAGCTTTCCAATTTTTAAGTTCATTTTTTATAAAATTTTTCATTGCAGTGTTTTTATAATTATATTATAACTAAACAACTGTAATTTGTCAAAATTAATTTTTTAAATTTTAAATATTATGCATTTTAATAGTAAAATAACAAACTTTCAAAAACTATTTGTCAATAATTTTTGAAATAAATCTAATAATTTTACCTTTGATTATATTCCATAGTTATTAAATTTGAATAAAATTAAAGGATATAAAATGAAAAAAATTATAACAATATTTATAGTTTTAATGTCTGCTTTTATAATATCATGCGGACAAAAAACTTCTGATAATAATACAGATAATCATTCATCACATTCTATGAACAATATGCATAATACAAAAAGCTCTGAAATTATAGACTTGATGCATGATCCTATGATGGAACAGCCTTTTGAAAAAACTCAGAATATTGATGCTGACTTTCTAGTAAACATGATACCGCACCATCAAGGTGCTATTCTTTCTTCAAAAAAATTATTAGAAACAACAACTAATGAGGCTTTAATAACTTTGGCTAATAATATAATAGCAGAACAAGAAAAAGAAGTTTCGGAATTTACAACTTTAGTTACTGAATTAAAAAATAAAAATACAAGCTACACAGATATAGATACTCAGGCTTTAGGAAACGAAATGGAAACAATTATGAATAATATGATGAAGGATATGTCTTCCATTGAAGTTACTGGAGACAATGATATTGATTTTTTAAAAGGTATGATACCTCATCATCAGGCTGCTGTTGATGTTTCTAAAAAGATTTTAGAGTTTACTAAAGATGATAAAATAAAAGAGATTGCTAATAATATTATCGCTTCTCAGGAAAAGGAAATAGCAGATATGAATAATATGCTTAAGTAATATTAAATATTTTTATCATTTTCAAAAAGAGGCTTATAAAAATGAGTCTCTTTTTTTAATGCATTACTGATATAATCAAAAAATAAGGCAGAAGTATAAAATACCGCTGCCTAAAACATATTTATGAACAAAAATTTTATAGTGTTTTCATATCTATTACATATCTAAACTTTGCCTGTCCAGTAGTAAGTTTATTGTATGCTTCATCTATTTGGTTTGCAGATATTATTTCAGTTTCCGGATATATTTTATGTTCAAGAGAAAAATCAAGCATCTCCTGAGTTTCTTTAATTCCTCCTATCATAGAGCCGTAAACTTTTTTACCTCCAGCAAATATTAATCTTGCCAAATCTATACTTTGTTTAAGTTCAGCAGGAGGAAGTCCTACAATAGCCATCTCGCCGCCGTATTTAAGTAAATCAACATAATCATTAACATTATATCCTGTAGGTATAGTTGATATTATCAAATCAAAACGTACTTGTACTTCTTTTGCAGAAGTAAATAAATCTTTAGCTCCCATTTCTAATGCTTCTTTTTTCTTTTTGTCATTGCGTGCAAATACATAAACTTCTGCTCCCATATTAACAGCATATTTAACCGCCATAGAACCAAGTCCGCCGAAACCAGCAACTCCTACTATATCACCTTTTTTAACCCCTGAAAATTTTAAAGGCGAATAAGTTGTAATACCAGCACATAAAAGCGGAGCAACTTTTTCCATCGGAGCATCTTTTGGTACAGTAATAGCAAATTTTTCACTTACTACTATATTGTTTGAATATCCGCCGTAAGTAGGCTCATCATTATAAAAATGATCTTTACAGTCATAAGTAAGTACAGTTTGACCTCTTTCACAGAATTGTTCATGACTTTTTTTGCAGGCTTCACATTCTCCGCATGAGTTTACCATACATCCTACTCCTGCATAATCACCTATTTTAAACTTAGTAACATTCTTACCAACAGCAGCAACTTTACCAGCAATCTCATGACCTGGAACCATAGGATATATACCTTCATGCCATTCGCTTTTAGCTGAGTGTATATCGCTATGACATATACCAGCATACATTATCTCTATAAGTATATCATTATCACCCATAGAATGTCTTGAAAACTCAAACGGTTTGAATGTATCTGTTTTGCTGTGAACTGCGTATCCTTTTGCATTAATTCTTTTTCCAGAATTAGCTTCTTCTAAATTATTATCTAATAGCATATTAAATCACTCCTTAAAAAATATGGAAGTATTATAACATTAAAGTACACTCCAATGTCAATATGTATTTTTATTTTTTTTATTTAATAAACTTATTTCAAAACTAATTTAAATTCAACAATTTATCCTACATATAAAATATAATTAGTACGATTTAATAATAATTTTAATACTTGCACTTTCAAGAAGCCTATCCTAGCTTGTCGAGGATATAAGGTTCTTTTACGAAGTACGCAGAGTATATATACGGCGGGAAAAAGTTGAATAAAAGAATTAATAAACTTAAACATTTTCAGTATATAACAATTTTTGGAACTATAAACGCATACATTCTGATGCAAAATTATGATACACCGTTTTTTACTTCAAAAAATTAAGGAATACTTAAATTCAATATCTATGCCATCTGTGCATATATTGGTATATGTAAAAAATATATAAAAAAATAGGCTGTATAATTAAAATATAAAGCCTATTTTAAATTACTCAGTTAATAATTAATATAATTAATTTTTTTGAAGTTTATACAATCTGTCAGTTTCATAATAATATTTTATATTTTCACTTTTATCAAAGATTATAAACTGAAACTCTGTTATAGAATCATTTTCAACTTTCATAGTTAATGTATATTCACCTCTATAATCACTTGAATAATATGTATGTTTAGAATTATCCAACTTAATATTATTAAAATAAAAAGGAGTTGGTATATTCACTACAGCACTTTTATCTTTTTCATTAATATCAACATACACATTTTCAGGGTCAAATTCTGTAAGTTCTGTTCCATCCAATTTTTTAGCAATTAATTTTGCTTTTCCTCTAAATTCTACATAACCATCATCTTCAAAATTTGGTTCTGAAGTTTTATTTTCACTGCTGCTTATATCATTCTTAGAAGAAGTATTATCTGAATCAGTGTTATTTCCTGTTACATTTTCACTGCTGCTTATATCATTCTTAGAAGAAGTATTATCTGAATCAGCATTATTTTTTGTTACATTATCAGTATTTTGAAGAGGATTAGCAGGGTTATTTTTGGTACATGATGCCGCAAATAGAATTATCATTATAATTAAAAATATTTTTATTTTCATTTTTTATTTCCTTTATTTTTTATATGTCTTAAATATAACATTTTTATATTAGAAGTCAAATTTATTTTCATAAAAATGAATTTTTATGAAACGGATAATATTAGTAAATTTAAAAGTTTTATTGAAAATAGTAATATATCTTTACTAAAAAATAAAAATTATATATTTTTGTAAAAAATATATAAAATAACTATAAAATTATTTTATGTATTCTATGCACTCAGAATTGATTTTTTTAATATAGCTTAATTGATAATTTTAATTTTTATCATGTAAAAGAATAAAGCTAACCGTATTATAAAATTCAAAAACTGATTGTGCGGACAGCCAGAATAAAAAATCATTCATAATAAAGTATTAAAAAAATTTAAATGTCGGGAGTGAAAATAAAATTATACTTTGACATTTATACATTATTTAATTATAATATATTTATGAAAAATAAATTAATGACAAAACAAATAAAATATTTCAATCCTTTGAACGATTATTTTATAAGATATCTTTTTACTTATAAAGGAAGCAGCGAAAATATACTTCTGGATTTTATTAATTCTATAATGATTAATGCTAATATGAAAACTTTTCGTTCTTTAGAAATACTTACGCCATTTAATTTGAAGAGAAATAAAAATTTAAAA
>NZ_CASEGO010000159.1 GCF_949287625.1 uncultured Brachyspira sp.
ATTTTAAACTTATAAAACTTATTTTATTAATTACTAATAATATTTTATACTATTTATAACTTATAATTACATTTATCAATAACTCAAAATTGACAAATCATATTTGTTTAGGTATATACAAAATTATAATATAAAAAATTAATCATTAAATAACTATAATATTTTTTATAATTTTAAAGTTTTTAAATAACATTGTATAATAATTATCATATAAATCTATACAAAATTAAGGGGTAAAATGTGAGTAAAAGTATTTTAGTGGTAGGGAGCATAAATAAAGATTTGGTTGTTAATACAGAGCGTTTTCCTAAAAATGGAGAAACTATACTTGGAAATAGTTTTACTACAAGCAATGGAGGAAAAGGTGCTAATCAGGCATGTGCTATAGGAAAATTAGGCGGCAATGTAAGCATACTCGGAGCAGTTGGAAATGACAATTTTGGAAAAGATTTATCAGATGCTTTATTTTCAAATAATGTTAATATAGATAATTTGATAATTAAAGATAATGCTGCCACTGGAATAGCTTTGATTACGGTTACCAAAAGCGGGGCAAATAATATAATTGTAGTACAGGGAGCTAATGCTTTAATTACAAAAGATGATATTAGAGAAGAGATTATATCTATGTATGATATAATAGTTATGCAGCTTGAAATACCTTTAGATACAGCAAAATATGCAGCAAGAATGGCTAAAAAACTAGGGAAAACTGTTGTTTTAAATCCTTCTCCCGCAGTTAAACTTGACAGAGATTTTTTAAGCTGTATTGATATATTAATACCGAATGAAACTGAAATAGATATTATAGGAGGAATAGATTATATTTTTGAATGCGGAGTTAAAAATATTATATTAACTTTAGGAGCTCAAGGCTGCGATTTAATAACTAAAGAAGAGAGAAAACATTTTGATGCATATGATGTTCATGTGCTTGATACCACTGCGGCAGGAGATAGTTTTTTGGGAGGAGTTGTAAGAATGCTTGCTTATGATAAAACTATGGAAGAGGCTATAATTTTTGCTGTAAAGGTATCAAATATAACTGTTACTAGAAAAGGGGCTATAGATTCTATGCCAAATTATGATGAAGTTATTAATAAAAAATGGTAATTAATTTTTAAAAGTAAAGTCATATTATTTATAAGAAATACTTTTACCTTTATTTAATATTTTAATATTATATTTTTTTTACATATGTATATTAATAAAGTTTTATTTTCTCAGTTATTTGTAAATATAATAGGAAATGGTTAACTTTACTTTTATTTGTATTTTAGTATAATAGTTTTCAAAATAACAAAATTATGATTAGGAAAATGTTTAAATGACTTTTGTATCGCCTAAATTTTTATTTTTACTTTTTATATTACCAATTATAATATTTTTATATATACAAACTAGAAAGAATCATTCATATTCAGTAAAGCACCCAAGAGTAAGTATGTCAAAGGTATTAAAATCAAGATACTATGTTAAAGATATACCATTTGCTCTTATTATTCTTGCTCTTCTTTTTTCTATTATAGGTCTTGCACGTCCTGCTAAAGTAGATCATTTATCGGATATTAACGGTGAGGGTATTTATATTTCACTTGTAGTGGATGTTTCGCCTTCTATGATGGCTGAGGATATGATGCCTACAAGACTTGAGGCTTCTAAAAAAACTATGATAGATTTTATAAAAAAAAGAAACTTTGATAAAATTAGTTTGGTAGCATTTGCATTGCGTGCTTCTGTGCTTTCGCCTTCTACATTTGATTATACTTTGCTTGAAGAAGAGATTAAAAATATTAAAATAGATGAAGAAGGTTCTACTTCAATAGGGCTTGGAATAGCTACTGCTGTTGATATGCTTAGGAGTGTAAAAGGCGATAATGAAAAAATTATTATACTGCTTACAGATGGAGAAAATAATTCTGGAGAAATAGATCCGAAATTAGCCTCAGAAATAGCTTCAAACTTCAACATAAAAATATATACTATAGGTATAGGCGATGCCAACGGAAGTCATGCTTGGGTAACTTATGATGATCCTAATTACGGAAAAAGGAGAATAAGAGCTGATTTTAGTCTTAATGAAGAGGCTTTAATCGATATAGCTTCAACTACAGGCGGTAAATATTTCAATGCACAGAATGCTTCTGCTTTGGATAATGTTTATAATACAATAGACAGAATAGAAAAAAAGCCTATACTTGATGATGATCTCATTCAGTATGATGAACTTTACAAACCATTTATTATATTGGCATTTATTTTATTATGTATTAGTATTATACTCTCTACTACTAGGTTTTTGATAATACCGTAGCAAAATTATTATATTTTTAATGGTCTTTTTATTTTTATATAAATCTGTAAATGTAATTTAAATTATATATATCAAAATTGTTCTAAAGCTAAATTTATTGATATTTCAATATTTATTAATATTTTTAATTATAGCTAGCTTTGATTTGTATTATAAAATATATTTTCCAATTTCTTTATCTTGTTATGTTTGGTATTATACTTTAATAATAGTTTCTTACTAGAAGAACTAAAATTAAATGTTATTATATATAAGATTATTTTACATTCAGAATTATATTGATAATTCTTAACTAATTTTGTAAAATACTTTTTAAAGATAGATAATACTATTACAAAATTATATTATGTAATATTTCATAGATAAATTATTTTTAAATAATAAAATAAAAAATAATGAATTTATTAAACATAACTAAAATATATTAAATTTTAATTATGTTTAATAACATTTAAATAAAATAATTATTTTAAATATTTATTCTATAACATAAAATTAATAAAAAATATTTCTTAATCTACATATTCATCTATAGTTTTTTTAGATATTTGCCACTTTCCAGTAGACCTCCATTTATCAACATCACAATATCGGCAGAAAGGAATAGGTTTTGCTATAAATTGAAGTATTTCTTCATAACTTTTTGCTTTATATATATCTATAGTATCCAATTCTGTCAATTCTAAATTCTGATTAAATGCCTTATTAAAATGTTTTATATATATAGCCAAACTGCAAGTACAAATTTTTCCTTTATGCAAAGATACACAAGTATTAGAAAGCCAACATCTTATAAAATTATAAAAAGGGTCTAAATCTCCTTCTAATTTTAAAACATTTTTATTACTTGCTATATCATTTTCTCCTGACCCATTATAAAAATGTAATTTAACATTGTATTCAGCACATATTTTTTCTATATTATCCCAATCTATTTTTAGAGGATATTTAGTAGGAGATATTATTATATCATTGTCTTTGCAAGATCCCCAAAAACTTTTTTCTTGTTTAGGAAGTAATATTCCATTAGTAACTAACAATATAGGTATAGATTTGAAATATTTTCTTACTATATAAAAATAATCTTTACAGTTTTTATTTAATAGAGGTTCTCCTCCTAAAAGGTGTATTCTTCCTATTAAACCATTTGTTAACTCAAATAATCTTTTAACATCTCTCTCGAATTCATCTATATCGTAATATTCTTCTTGAGCTACTTGAGAAAACTGTACACAACTATAACACCCAAGATTACAATGCTCTGCCAAATGAAATTCAATAAAGTCCAAATATGGTTTAGGAGTTATTTTTTTTAAATAATTTTCAATTTTATATTCAGAGTGGCATATATCATTATAAAATGAATACTTAGAGTTTTTATATTCATTTATTTCTAATAAGGCATCTCTTATATTATTTCTTAATTCTTTAAATGGTATCCACCATACCATTTTATTTATTTTTTCTATGTCCATATATTCTCCTTAATTCCCATAAAAGAAAATGGGATAGTATAAAATATTAAATTTATGATAATTTTTTAGAAAATTTAAAATAGTAAATACAAAATCAAATTTAGAATATAAATTTATGACTTGACTTGACTTGACTTG
>NZ_CASEGO010000160.1 GCF_949287625.1 uncultured Brachyspira sp.
GGCTTCTATCAGATAACACTCTTTTGCATTTAAGTGTTTATTTTTTCTCGGTTTTAGTGTAATATCCATTAGTGGTTGTTGTCTCCTTATTTTATTTTTTTTGGCTAAAAAATATTATTTTATTTAAAGAGATTTAACAACCACTTTTTTATCTACTACTTTTTTCGCAATCGTTTTTAGAATTTACCTACTGTTATTTTATATCAAACTGCTAAAAAACCTGTATACATTTATACTTTTCTCTTATTTATTAATAAATTATATACAAATATTTTTTTAAAAAATTATTCTATCATTTATTTCATTTTAAGTATAAAATACACATGCAACATGGAGAAAAATTTTATGCCAAATATTTTTATTTTACTTTCACATCAACTTACTCAAGAACAAATTGAAGCGCTGAAAAATGAGCTACAAATTGAAAATATTATATACCTGCCTAAAAACCTTCAGTTACTTTGGAGCAATATTCCACCAGAACCAGAAAAAATTCATGATACATTAAACCCTATACGCTTATGGCTTAAAGAAAATGCAAAATCTGGAGATTATGCACTTATCCAAGGTGATATGGGTGCTACATATCAGATGATAAATTATGCTTTTGAGATTAATATATATCCATGCTATACTACCACTGAAAGAATTTCTTTGCAGGAAAAAGATAATAATGGCACAGTTAATGTAATAAAACAGTTTAAACATATAAGATTTAGATTATACGAAAAGTAAGGGGTAAATATGAATAAAAAAATTATAGTTTCACTTATTAGTGCACAAAGTGTACCAAATATGGTATTAATTAAAAACAATATGGATTCTGAATACTTTATAAATATAGTAACAGAAGGTATGTCCGATAATAACTCATATCTAATCAATACTATTAATCCACAAAATAATTCAGAAATAAACAATAAATTTAAACAAATAAAAATACAAAAACATATAGAAAACAATATTGAAAAAATTACAGAATCTATTAGTTCTTTAAAAGAAATATATGATGAAAGTGAGCAAATATTGGTTAATATAACTGGTGGAACAAAAATATTATCCATCGCTCTTTATCAATATTTTAGTGAACATTATAAAAATAAGAGCATGTTATTATACTTAAATATTGATTCTATTTCTACTTCATATAACATATTAAATACTTATGGCAAGTTGGATATGCAGCAATCTATTACTTTAGAAGAATATTTAACATCTTATGGAATAGAAATCGTTAATAATGAAGATACAAAACCAAAATATCCACAAAACTGTGCAAATCTATTAGTAAAGCATGCAATAACTGCAAAAGGTATGTTTGGAGATTATAAAATACTAGACACAAAAAAAGCACTTGCCAGCTTTATGAATATATTAAATGAAAAATATGAAAAACAATTAGATACTCATGATTCAAAACTTAATATAGAAAAAGAATTAACTTTATGCGAAGATAAAATCAAAATATATTCAAATAGTATTATTGAATATATTAATTATTTACATAACACAACTAAATATCTGCCAGATATTAATAATATTACATATAACGCTTTAAAATATATTAATTCTGGTTATTTTGAAGAGTATTTATATTATAATATTGCTTCTATCCTGCCATATAAAGAAAATGTGGAAGATTATTTAAAAACAGGTGTTAAAATCAAAGTTCATAACCCAAAAAGAAAAACTTATGAAAATATATCTAATGACCAGGAACTTGATATTTTATTTATGTATAATAATGCAATCTACTATATAGAATGTAAAACATATACAAGTCCAAAAATTATTAATGAATCTATTTTTAAACAGGCTGCAATATCAAACCTGCTTGGTTTGAAAAAAACTAATTCATTTACAACATTAAATACATATTATGAAAGAACACTTAAAGAATTAACAGATAAAATGACAATATATAATATCAATCTAATTACTGGAAATAACATCAAACAAAATAAAATACTTTTAAAATTAAAAGAATTATGTAACATAAAAATATAAATAACTAAGGCTGCTTATAAGATTGAGCAGCCTAGTCATTTAATAGGTTTTAAGGAGTGCCTATGTAGTTTACTATTTCATATTCTATCTTAATAATATATGGAGCTATGTAAGCAAGCAGATTCCTTAGAACATCATGTGGTAAAAAGTATAAATCATTAGGAACATTAATGTATTTTCCAATAATGCTAATTACATTTTCATACTCTTATTCTGTTAACAATGCAGTATAAATATAGGCCTGGTCAGTTGCTGGTGGTCCCATCATTGTGTAACTATATTGTATTTTATATTATGAATTAGCTGCAATATAAGCTTTTTTAACCCATGAATCTGCAGGATATAAACCATTTACTATCTCTATTTCAGGGGTAAGTAATATGCCACCAACATCTGTTGAACCTGGAAGAATGATAAAAGGATATGTTACATATACTCCTTCATTTCTATTATTCTTTATCTCAATACTACCTCTCGAAGAAGGTGTATACACTTTAGTGTAATATTGTGGCTCCATATTATCTAATAACTGTATAATATTCTCTAAACTATAATCTTTAAATTTTATATTATCCTCTGAGCAGCCAGATAATATTAGTAGTAATATTAATAAGATTATTCTTCTCATTTATAAACTCCCTTTATTTAAAACCTGTATCCTGCTTCTAAATTTAATCTTATTGCAGATAAATTAATATCTGCAGAGCTTACTATTGTATAATCGCAATTAAGACCAGTATAAAACTTTTTAAAATTATATCGCAGACCAAACCCTGCTATAAATCCAAAACTAGCACCTGTTGTATTATACTCTATTTTATCTGTAAAATACGAATAGGTTTCTTCTCGATAGTTTGCTATAGATATTACAGGACCTATACCTAACCAAGGACTAAAACCTTTATTGTTTTTCTTTGTTTCATACTGCAGCATTAGCAAAATTCTAATATCAAATATATGCGTATTCATTTTTGATGCATTATTGAAAAATATATTTGTAACAGATTCTGTTTTAGGCTTACCTTGTGAAAATGTATATCCGAAGTCTGAAGCGATTCCTAAAAATTTATTAAAATTATATTTAATTCGCACACCAGCTCCACCACCAACACCAGCCCCTTTTGCATCATTTTCCAGAAAGAAACCTCCTCCATATACACCAATTGATACTGGATATAATTCTGGCTGCAGCTTAATAAAACTTTTTACTTCTTTTTTAAATTTTTCATCATTAGTTTCTGCATAGGAGTTTATTGTAGTGGATATCATTATAATAGAAAATAAAAAAAGTTTAAAAATATGCTGCATTTTATACCTCTCAAAATATGAATGACATAAACTACAGCATATAAAAAAAACTATTTATCAAAAAACCTATAAAAGAATATTAGAAAATTAAATATTAATTTTATTTATAAATAGGTTATCACTATCCTATTTTTTAAATATTACAGTTTCTTATGATAAAATTATACTAATAACGATTATATATTGTATGGTTAGATTATCTATTATGAGTTTATCATATTTATTATTAGCTGTTTCTAAATAGTCAAATTAATTAATATTATTTGGATGATTTATATAAAAATTAATGAAATAAATTGGCTTCAATCCCTTATAATCAGGTCTCGTGTTATCTATCACACTTACCAGCCACTTTTTCTATTTCCTCCCTACTCGGTCGGGAAAAAGTGTCCTCGCAAAAAACGCTCGCCCTTATAATCAGGTCTAATAATGTTACCCTTGTCTTTTTTATACCTTATTTATTAATAATTTGCAAGTACATATTTCATTTTCTTAAAAAATAGTAAATTCTAAAAACGATTGCAACAGTTTAAGCAGTCATTCAAGTTCTCATAAAAAATATCTTTAGCCGATTTATAATTAAATAATTTTCTAGGA
>NZ_CASEGO010000161.1 GCF_949287625.1 uncultured Brachyspira sp.
CATAGTGTATAAAATCCAAAATCATCAATAAAATATAGTTTAATATAAAATAGAGTTTTTATCAATAAATATGCAGCTATATCATAATTGATTTTTTTTATTTATGGTATATATTATTTATGCAAATTTACGGAGATTTTTTAATGAATAAAATTGTAATTAATAGCGAAGATAAATTTATAAAAGTATTAAAATATTTGATTATATCTGTATTATCAACTATTCCTTTATCTATTTATATACTAACATTATCAAATATGGATAGAAGTTATATATTTCCGATATTTTTAAATAGTCATTTATTTATTGGATTTTATTTATTTTGTTTTACTATTCTTTTCCATATTAATCCTATAAATAAAAAAGTTATTCTAATCACATTTTTATCATTTTTACTTGTAAGCCTTATAGCAGTTTTTTCCAATATTTCTTTCAATTATGTATATATGCCTCCTGCAGATTCTCCAGATTTTCAGATATTATTTAATAGAGCAGTATTTTTTAATATAATATTTTTTATACTTATAATGCTTTCATATAATTCATTTGATGCTTTAAATACTGATAAAATTTCAGATTTTTTTACCGTATTTGGCGATATATTTTTATGGTTTGTAATAATTAATGCAGCAAGCAGCACAGTTTTATTTATATTATTTAATGTGCTTCTTGTAGTAGGTTTTTCTGTTGTATCATTATTTGCATCTTCTTCAGATATTGGATTTGCAGTAGCAAAATTAGTGATATGCTCATTTGTATTTTTATATGGTTTTGTTCCATTTATAGCCTATTTAATATATGTAAAAACTAAGTCTGTTATATCAGTATATGTTTCAAGAGCATTTTTAGTTATTGATTTATTTGCTTTATTTATAATGATGTTCTTTATGCTTCCTTATGAATTAAGACCATACAGTAATAGAACAGTTTACATAATATATAATATTCTTTTGGCGTTTACCGTAATGAATTTATTGTTTACAAGAATGGATAAAAAAACAAATATATTTACAAAGGCAATGTATGTAATACTTCCAATATTTGCATTAGTTTTTGATATATTAACTATGACAGCGTCTATATATAGAATAGTAAATTACGGACTTACACCGAATAAATTAGCTTTAATAATTTTAAATATAATATTTTTCATACATTTGATATTTATTTCTCTAAATACAGTTAAATCTTTTATAAACTCATTTCAAAACAGAGAAGATAATAATACATTAAACATTGTTATAAGCAGTAAACCAATCATATTTGTTTATGTTTATTTTGTATTTTCTTTGTTTGTATGTTTCGTAATGCCTATTATTTATATTAATTAAGTTTTATATATTTAATTTCCAGCCTTCATCATTATGATATATCATAAGTTTTGTCATACCGCCGTCTGCTGTAATATTTTCTGCATTTATAAAATCATTATTACAAATAAACCAAGCGGTACTTGCAATATCATAAGTATTTCCTACCTTTGCACTTGGATGCTGAAGTATATCTTCGCTGCTGAACTTTGCATTTTCATCGGTATTTATCCAGCCAGGGCTAATTGAGTTTACACGCACTTTATGGGATAAACTTACTGCCATAGCATGAGTTAAAGCTATAATTGCACCTTTTGCGGCACTGTAGCTTTCGCTGTCTTTCTGAGACATAAAGGCTCTTGTTGAAGCGATATTTATAATGCAGGATTTTTCATTAAAATAATTAATAAAGTTTTTAGTAATCTCATAAGGGGCAGCTGCTCCTATTTTTAGTATTTCTAAAAAATCATCATAACTGCAATTACTTAAAAGTCCTTTATTGGAATAGCAGGCATTATTTATTAAATAATCTATATTGCCGAACTTTTCTATTACTTTGTCAGTAAATGATTTTATAGATTTTTCATTGTCTATATTATCATTTATAAATAGGCATTCTCTTCCTAGTGATTTTATTTGTATGCATAGTTTATTTCCATTTTCATTATCTTTATCAATGAAAGCTATATCGCATCCTTTTTCAGCAAATAGCAATGCAGTTTCTTTTCCTATGCCGTTTGAAGCACCTGTTATAACGCATATTTTATTTTTCATTTTTATTTCCTTTTTATTTTAAATATACCTAAATAACTATAATTTGTCAATTTTTAGTTATTATATACCTAAACAATTATATTTTGTCAAATTTTAATTATTTATAGATGTAATGATAACTTATAAATAGTATAAAGTATTATTTAGCATTAATAAAATAATAAATAGTATAAAGTATTATTTAGCATTAATAAAATAAGTTTAAAATTTATTATAATAACTATGTTTTGCTTAAAAAATGCAGTCTTTTTGGTTCTTTGTGCCATACCTGCCTACGGCACGGACAGCGTCACAAAAGAAGTGGGGGCTGGCACGACTGTATGCTTCGCAGCAAAGCCCTAGATATTAAAAAGAAAATATAATTTTATTTTTGACAAAATATAGTTGTTTAGGTATATACTAAAAACGATTCTTAAAACTCAAAAATCAAGTTTGCTGGTGAAACATTGCTGTAATAGAGCAGTCAGTACATATCTCTATAAATAAAGTGCCTTCTGACCAATTATCAATACTATCCCAATGAATCTGCATTAAATATATCATCTTTTGACCGCAGCTTGGACATTTTATATATTCCCAATCCTGAACCCAATTAGCAAATCCGCCTATTGTATTTAAAGTATCATCAAATGCCCCATAAAATAAAGGAACATCATGTTCTGAAAGAATATAATTATTGTTTTGCATATTAATAAGCTCTTCTTCTTTTATATAGTTTTCTTCAGCAGAATAATAATTTTCAGACTCTTTATCGAAAGGAAGTATTTGGCTTCCTCCTTTTAAATCATACTTTGAATAAGTTGTATTATAGGTTACGCAATTAGGACAGCATGAAGCCTTTATTATACCATCAACACCTATAAACTTAAGTCTTTCATCTCTGCCGTCAATAATAGCAATATCAATATTTCGGCATCCGCATTCAGGACAATTATCATCTCTTAATGAAGCTATAATAACAGGGCTTTTATCTTTTTCATCTTTGTTTTTAGCCTTTTCTAAATAATAGCATTTATCAAAATTAAGTATTCGTCTTTTTTTATCTTTATCAAAAGTCCAGCCTGCACACTCCGCATATATAGAAGGATCAACATAAAGTTTTTTTCTCCATTCTCTTGGATTCATTTCAAAATCGTATAAACAGTCAAGTGCAACATCATCTCCCTGCATAGCTAAACATGACAATAAAGAAGCTCCTTGATTGGCATCTTTAGTTTCATTTATTCTTTTTATAAGTTCATCTCTTATTTCTTCACTGGCTTTATAATAAAATACTTCAGGATAATAAATTTTCTTTTCTAATGCTTTTTTAGCTATATCTTTTAAGTCAATATTTCTATATGCAATCAAATCATAAATGTAAATACCGTTTAATAATTCTTTATCAATATCTTTTTCTTTTAGTTTTTTTACATACTTATTTATTATTTCTTTTATCTCATCATCAGTTAAAGCAAGAGTTTTATTTCTTTCTTCTTCTGCCTTACATTTATAGCATAGACCTTTATAACCCAATTCTGTTCCGCATTTATCACATTTATGTTCAAGCATATATAAACTCCTTGATTGATTAAAAAAACAGTATAATTTATACAGTATTTTTTGTTATAGTTGGATTATAAAATTTATAATAATATTGTCAAGTGTTTTATCATTGTAAAATTATAAATAGTATTCTAAAATATATTTTATACATAATTATTATATATTTTAAGGATATCAATGAATTATATAGGAAGTAAATTATCATTATTAGATTTTTTGTATGAATCTATTAATTCTGTAATAGATAAAAACTGCTCTGCATTCTGTGATTTGTTTGCAGGTACTGGTATTGTAGGAAGATATTTTAAATCTAAAAATTTTTCTATTATATCTAATGATATTCAGTATTATAGTTATGTTATGAATAAGCATTATATAGGAAATCATAAATATTTATATTTTAAAAATCTTAATGATGAGATAGAAAATTTAAAAGGAAGCAAGATTAAAGAAAGACATTTAATTGTATGCGAATACTTAAATAATATACCTTATAAAGAGGGTTTTATTTATAATAATTATTCTTTAGGAGGCACTAAAAATAAAGAGTATCAAAGAATATATTTTTCAGATGAAAATGCTTCAAAATGCGACGCTATTAGAATGAAAATAGAAGAGTGGTTTCAAAATAATAAGATTAATGAAAATGAGTATTATTTTCTTCTTACAAGTCTTCTTGAAAATATAGATAAATGTGCCAATACTGCATCCGTATACGGAGCATTTTTAAAAAATATAAAAAAGACAGCTTTAAAAACTTTTAGTTATTATCCGTCCGATTTTGTATTGAGTGATAAAAAGCATAAAGTATATAATAAATATGCTAATAAATTAATTGAAACTATTGATACAGATATTTTATATATTGACCCGCCTTATAATAGAAGACAGTATTCTGATAATTATCATATGCTTGAAACAATAGCAAAATATGATAATCCAGAGATAAAAGGCAAAACAGGACTTAGAAATGATAGAATAAAATCTTTATACTGCAGTAAAAATGATGTTTATAATATATTTGAGGATTTAATAAATAAAGCAAAGTCCAAATATATATTTGTAAGCTATAATAACGAGGGTTTATTATCATTAGATGATATAAAAACCATAATGTCAAATAAGGGCGAATATGGTTTATTTGTCAAAGAGTACAACAGATTTAAAGCTGACAGCAAAAGAAATAATTCAGCATCATCAACTTTTGAATATCTTCATTACTGTATTGTAAAATAATATTATCTTATTTGTTTTATTAATTTGCATATAAGCTCTGCCTCACTCTTTTGTAGTGTAGGGTATATAGGAAGCGATATGCTTTTTAAATATGCATTTTCAGTATTAGGATAATTTTCATTAGGTAAATTAAGATACTGATGCAGAGGCTTAAATATAGGTCTTGCCGCTTCTACATTATGACGTTCAAACATTTTTATAACATCGTATATATTCATATTGCCGTTTAACATGCATACATATCTGTAATATGAAGGGCTTTCACTGTCATGAGTAGATAATTTCATTAAATTACTTTCCAGTATAGCATTATCATAAAATGAAGCAATATCTGCCCTTACTTCAACCATTCTCTCGAGATGTTTAAGTTCTTCTATACCGATAGAAGCCTGAAGGTCGGTTGCACAGTAATTGAATCTTTTTATAAAATTATCTTTTTTATCATAATGTATTATATCTCTTATAGCGTCCATTCCCTTTTTCTTTGTAAGTATCATACCTCCAGCACCGCCTGAAGTAATCATTCTGGTTGCAGAAAGTGAGAAGTATGCAAAATCTCCAAAACTTCCAAGTAAAGTATCTCTGTATTTTCCTCCGAGACTATGAGAAGCATCTTCTATAATAGGTATTTTTATATCAGCAAGCTCATCAATCAAAGCACAGTTGCCGAACATATGAGAAACTATAATAGCTTTTGTTTTTTCATTAATTGCTTCTATTACATTATCCATAGATATTTGAAAGCTGTCTTCATCTATGTCTATAAGTACGGGAGTTGCTTTTAGATTTGTAACCACTTGAAGAGGTGAGGCATTAAGAAAAGAAGACATTATAACTTCATCGCCTTCTCCTATATTAAGATGTCTTAATATAAGCTCTAATGCAGATGTTCCGCTGTTAACAAATATAGCAGTAAAACCTTTTCCAAAATAATTGGCGAATGTTCTTTCAAATTCGTATATTATATCTCCTGTTGCAAGGTTATCGCTAATCATTACTCTTAAAGCAGATTCTAAGTCTTTTTTTCTTATGGTAGGTCTTGAATGTCTAATCAATTTATTTCCCCGTAATTATAATGTTATAAATGATGATATCATAAAATATATTATTTTCAATATTTATAAATTAAATATTAGATGTGTTGTAATTTTTGTATTTTTAACAGTATTCAGGTTTAGAAATTACTTGACAAATAATTTTAATAGTTTATTGTTTTATGCTAAATTATATAATATTAATTATTATGCAAATCGTATGTTTTACATGTTGTATAATTTATTA
>NZ_CASEGO010000162.1 GCF_949287625.1 uncultured Brachyspira sp.
TTATACCAATAAAAGAACTGGGGTTTGGGGCAAAGCCCCAACTAAATTTAAAAATATTAAATTAAAAATTTATAAATTTAGTTTTGAAACAAGTCTAATATATAATAATTTAAAAACTATCAAATATTTATATACATGTTTATACCTATCTAAAAAGACAGGAGAGTTAAGAAATTAATTCTCTTGTCTTTTATTTTTATTGTCTTTTTATATGTAAAGAAATGCTTTATTGATTTTTATTTATGTCTTTTAAGTTTTTCTCAAGCATTATGAATTTATTGTCAAAGAATTTAAACATGCCTATATAATTATCATCTGTCTGCATAGTGTTTCCATCTTCAAGATTAAGATTATTTTCTATAATGCTTCTTGATAATATTGTAAGGAGATTGATTATACTTTTTGCATCTCTTAGAGTTTTATAAGCCATAATCTCATATTTACCTAAATTTTTAAGTCCTTCAGTGAATGCATGGTTCCCGTTATTGTCTGAAAAAATATCCACTCTCACCCATAAACGAGTAGGAAAATATTTACTATTTTTTATATATTCTTCCATTTCAGATAAATATGTATTGTTGGAAATAAGCAGATTAATCTCACCTATCAAAATAGCCGATACATTGTTTTGTTTTATTATAGAATATATTAGCTTACTGAAAATTAAGGCAGTATCTTTAAAGCTTATATTTTTTGAATTGGCATTAATAGATACAAATGACTTATGATTTAATATTTTTTCTTTTGTTGTAATATCTACATCATTGTAATTAATCAATATTTCGGCCTCTTTATCAGGTACTTTGAAAGGGGCTAGCTCATATTCAAAATCAATATTATCAATAGTAAATGTGTTTTTGTTATTATAAGATACTATGTTTATATCTATATTCCAATCTTTTTTTAATTGATTTGAAAAGTCATTAAAGTTTTTATCATCTAATAAAATAAAAGCTATTATAGAATTATTTTGAATTAAGTTATTCATTTTTAATTATTCTCTTTTATACTATCTATTATCACAGCAAAACCCGTACCTAATGAAGCCTTTATAAGCATTGCTGTATCATTTTTTAAAAACTCTTTTACTTTTTCTATAGCACTTTTTGCATTTTCAAAATAATATTTCTCACAATTAACAGTATTATAAATATCTTTTGAATGTTCTCCAACTGCTATAACTGTATTAATATTTTTTAATTCATTTATAGTATTTCCTATTTCTTTATGATAAGATGAGTTTTCAGTTTCCGTCTCAAGCATATCTCCTATTACAGCAATTTTTTTTGATTCCTTTCTCTGAGATAAATATTTAAGCATATTTTTCAATGCAGAAGGATTAGAATTATAACAGTCATTAATAACATTACAGCCTTTGATATTAATTATCTGCATTCTATTTTTTTGTGCTTCATAAGTTAGTAAAATATCAGCACATTTTTTTAAGTCTATATTATAAATTTCTGCTGCCTTTAAAGCAGAAAGTACATTACACAAATTAAAATCTCCAACTAAATTATGCTTAAAAATTATTCCTTTATATTCAAAAGTATTATCATCTTTTTTTACTATCTCTTTTATATCAGCTTCTATGATATTTTTTATATTGTTTCTTTGAGCCTCTTTTTTTAATATATCAGCACAATTGGTATTTTTATTTATTACAGCATTAGCATTTTCTCTAGTATGATTAAAAAGTTCTGCTTTAGCATAAGCAATATTTTCTATAGAGCCAAGATGAGCAATATGTACAGGTTCAACATTATTTATTATAACGGTATTTGCCTCTATACATTCAGATATTCTTAATAGTTCATTTTTATGATTCATTCCAGCTTCAATAACTGCTATTTCATAACTATTATCTAAATTAAATATTGTTTTTGGTACTCCTATTTCATTATTAAAATTTCCCTCTGTTTTTAATGCTTTATATTTTGCAGATAAAAAAAGATGAGTTAATTCTTTGGTAGTAGTTTTTCCGCAGCTTCCTGTTATTGATATTATAGATATATCAAATTTTCTTCTGTATTCTCTAGCAAGTTTTATAAAAAAAAGTATTGTATCATCAGTATAAAAAACTGCGGCATCATCGGGCATATTTATAGTTTTATCGCTTAAAATAAAATATCTGCATCCTTTATTGTATGTTTCTAATGTGAATCGGTTTCCGTCAAACTTTTCCCCTTTTATTGCTAAAAATAATTTATTACTGTCAAAATCATCTCTGCTGTCAGTTGATATTTCTAATTCTTTGTTTGTATCCAATTTCTCTATATTATATTTTGAGTTCAATTCTTTACTTACTTTTATTATATCTTTTAATGAAGTTTTTCCCATGATAACATTTCCGATAAATATATTTTGTTAACATAATTAAACCATGTAAATAGATATTTGTAAAGTATGTATAGGTATAATAATATTTCAGATATATATCTCACTATAAAAATAAGAAATAAAAATTATAGTGCTGGTGAATGATATCCTTTATAATTACCATTTGGGTGACGCATACATTTTGAGGAAGTAAGCTGTTTTAAAGTTTTATATTTGTTTCCGCAATATTTGCAGGTATATTCATCTTTTTCGCTTCCTTCGTAAAGTTTATGTTTACCTTTGTAATTACCATCTGGGTGACGCATGCAGTTTTGTGATGTAAGAGTTTTTACAGAGTTAAATCTATTTCCGCAGTATTCGCAGTAAAAGTTTTCTGATGATTTAGGTGTTAAACTTACAGCAAAGCAAAAAAATATTAAAGTTATTATATATAATTTTCTCATTTTTTATCATCCTTAATTAAATCTTTATATTTGGAATCTTTAAACTCTATATATGGTTTGGAGCTTAACATATGAATTGCTGTTATAAGTGAGTAGCTTATCCATGCTTTTTTTTCTGTAGGTTTTGATGATGAGGATTCATTTTTTTTAAGAAGCTCATTTAAAGAGGCTGATATATCATCAATATGCTCTTCGAAAAAATCTTCGCATTCATCGCAGGTATCCATAGTAGCCTGACCTTGTACTTCTTCTATTTCTTTACCGCACCAAACACATTTTACAGACATTTAATTACCTCTATTGTTATATTGTATTATTTTATTGTTATTAAACGGTGATATTATACAAAAATATTAAAGTTTGTAAAGTGTTAATTGTTAAATTTTACTTGCTCCCAAACATCATTCCTAGACCTAAAGTAAATCCTACAGAATGATAATTTTTTACGTCATACGAATAAAAAAGTTTATTAATGTCATTTTTATTGAAAAACATATATTCATAAAATAAATCAAGAGATACTAAAAAGGCATACTTTTCAGTTTGATAGAATCTGTCTTCTAAAATTAATCTGGCATAAACAGATATTGGTATTCTGCTTAAATTTAAATTATCACCTGTAAGCACTCCGTATTTAGCTCCAGACGCTATACCTAAAGTCATATTTGCAGGTAAGATAAAATTACTTTTAAAATTATGAAATTCGAATTTTAACCCTACTCCAGTATATAAACTCAATATATCTATTTTATTTACCTGATAATTATACGGATTTTTTATTGATATGAAAGTTCCGTCAAAGCCTGTATCAAACAATAAACTTATGCCGTTTAATATATTATTATTAATCTTAAACTTATATCCTAACTGCAAATTAATATCAAGTTTAGGCTCTAAACTTTTATAATAGTTCATACCAAATTTTGATGAGTTTACATTTGGTAAATTAATTTGAAATCCAAATTTAGGAATTAAAGATAGTTCAAATGCAGGAAAAAGTGCAGATGAAAATAAAGCAGTAAACAAAATAGTAATTATTAATTTTCTTTTCATTTTTATATCCTTTTTTAAAATTACAATAAACCAACCGATTGATTGATTGATTGAT
>NZ_CASEGO010000163.1 GCF_949287625.1 uncultured Brachyspira sp.
ATAAAAGAACTGGGGTTTGGGGCAAAGCCCCAACTATAATTTAAAAATATTAAATAAAAATTTATAAATATTAATAAATTTAGTTTTGAAACAAGTATAATAATTTAATAAAATGCCTATTGGAGTTATGCTGATGATGAAAGACAGAATAGAAAGCCTATTTATTCAGGCAAGATTTTATTTTAATTTGGAGAAATATTCTTCTGCCCTTAGAATATACTTTAAGATAATAAACTGTTTTGAAAATTATGATGAAGTATTAGAAAGCAATTATAAAGACAGATATTTTGCAAGAAGCTATTATAAAACAGCATTGACATTATATTATTTAAATAGATATGAAGAGGCTATAGATTATTACAGTAAGGCTATAGAGATTAACCCTCTTTATGAAAAGGCTTTTATAAACAAAGGTATAATACTTGCAAAGCTAATGGCATTTGATGAGGCTTTATATTCATTTAATATGGCTTTGGAAATAAATGATAAATCCGAGATATCTTATTTTAATATAGGCATTATATATTCAAGGCTAGAGCGATATGAAGATGCTTTATATTATTTTAATAAGGCTTCAGAACTTGGGTATGATTATGCATATTTGAATGTTGCTATAGTATTAGAGAAGATTGGTAAAATAGAAGAAGCATTTGAGGCATATGATAAAGCAGTAGCTATAAATAAGTCTCTGGAAGTAGTTTATTTAAATAAGGCTAGTCTTCTTATAAATATAGAAAAATATAAAGAGGCTATAGAATGTTTGGATAAGTCTTTATCAATTTTAGATGAAAAAAATTCAAAAGGCGACACTATCATAAAAAATAAGGATTATATAGAGTATATAGAAATAGGCATGATAGAAAATGATACTATATACGACAGAATATATTTTTTGAAATCAGAGGCTCTTATAGGGTTAGAGCAGTACGATTATGCTCTAACTCTTATATTAAATATTAAAGATTCTAAAAGTGTTAATATATTCAGCATTATATCAAGATTTATAGAATATATAGGCATAGAAAAAATTATTAATACAATATTAAATGAAGATAGTTTTTGGACAGAAGAAAAAGAAGAGTATTTTAATTTTATAGTAAGAGATATAGATATTAAAAACAGAATAAAATTAAAAAAGCTATGGATACTGCAGTATGTATTTTTATATTTGGTATCAGTAAAATATAATGATAAAATTAATGAGATATCTCATTATACAAGTATTGAAGTATTCGATGATATGGCATTTGATAAGAGATACGATAAAGCAGACAACTCAAAATACAATACATACTTAAAGAAAAATAAACTTAGAATGACAAGCATAAAAAATGCAAATGATCCTAAAGAAGGTAAGATATTGATGCAGCTTCTAAGAAATAATAATGTCAATTCAAAATATGCAAGCATTAATAATTTTATAGCATTACAAACATCATTCAGCAGATGTAAAGATTCTCTTACTATGTACAGATTATACGGAAAATATGACAACAAAGAAGGTACGGGCTGCTGTTTAGTATTTGATAAATCTTTTTTTGATACATCTTTCAATAATTGCAGATCTAGTATTTTATTTTCATTCTCTTATGATAAAAATAATTATTCTAATATTGAGTTTTATGAAGAGCAGACTTTGCCTTTGTATTTTGTATTATATTATAATTACAAAAGAAATGAAATAATATTTAATCCATGCGAATCAGATTATGATAATCTTATTATTAATTTAAATAAAGAATATGATGTTTGGAATGACGGCAGTAAATTTTATGATAAATTAAAAAACAATATAGGATATGTATTTTATTCTATGTTTAAGGTGATAAAAGATTTCAATTCAGAAGAATCGGCATTGTCGTATCAGCTTCTTATGAATATGCAGTATTTGATAAAAGATGCTTCATTTATAGAAGAGCAGGAGATGCGTATTATACAGCTTATAGAATATGGAAGTAATCCTCTTCATATTGATGATAAGATGAAACGCTCTTACAAAAATTATCTATATATATTTGATAATAAGTCATTAAAAGAGGTCATATTAGCTCCTAAAGTAGAAGATGCAGATTTTTTAGTAGAAAAGTTTAATGACAGGCTTGCAAAGGCTACAAGTATATATAATTCAAAAAAAATGAAAAATAAATATAAGATAAATGTTTATATATCTAATGCTCCTATATCTTGACAAATATGCATTAATAATTATAATTTTATTATAAAAAATATATAAGGATTTTATTTATGAAAAATATTTATTTAGCTTTATTCATATTTTTATTATTATTATTTTTTGTTTCATGCGGAAAGGATAAAAGTGCTATAGATAAGGCAACTGATAAAATAAATGAAAAAATAGATGATGCTTCAGATGCAGCTAAAGATGGTGTAAAAAAAGCAGGCGGGGCATTAGAAGATGTATCAAAAGCTATAGAAAATATTGACACTGATAAATTATTAGAAGATGCTTCAAAGGCCATAGAAAATATTGATACTAATAAATTATCAGAAGATATTTCAAAAGCTATGGAAAATATTGATACTAGTAAATTACTAAATGAAGCTGCAAAAGCTATGGAAAATGTTGACACTAGTAAATTACTAGATGATGCTGCAAAGGCAATAGAAAATATTGACACTAACAAATTACCAGAAGATATTTCTAATGCTCTAAAAAATATTGATACTGGTAAATTATTAGATGATCTTTCTAAAGCTATAGAAAATGCAAAAAAATCTAATTAATAATTAAAGAGAAAAATTATGTCAAAAAAAATAGCTATAGTAGTATGGAGTAAGACAGGCAATACTAGATTAATGTCTAAGGCTATAAAAGAAGGTGCGGAGAGTGTTGGCGCTTCTGTTGAAGTTTTTAAGTCTTATAATTTTGGTATAGAAGAGGCTAAAAGTTATGATACTATAGCTTTTGGCTGTCCTGCTATGGGGGCTGAAACTTTGGAAGATACAGAGTTTTTACCTATGTATGAGACAGTTAAGCCTTATTTAAAAAATAAAAAAATATTTCTATTCGGCTCTTATGGCTGGGGCGATGGAAAATGGATGAGAGATTGGAAAGAAGATGCTATTAATAATGGCATATCTTTATTTATAGAGCCAATAATAGCAAAAGAAAAACCTTCTGATGATATACTCGATAAATTAAAAAATATAGGAAGAGAATTAGCGTCTGTTTGAAAAATGATATTATATTAAATAATATTAGACTTTTTGTGAAATCCATTTACATGTGATTTTGAAAGTATTTTTATATATCCTTTAATATTATTAATCATAAAAATTTGTTTGTATATACCTAAACAAATACAGTTTGTCAAAAAATAAATTTTTGAAATTTTGATATTTGCGGGGCTTTGCTACGAAGCACACAGTAGTGCACGCTCTGTGTGCCTTCGGCAATCCCCACTTCTTTTGTGACTCCTGTCCGTGCCGTAGGCAAGGTGTAGCCCGAATTTCAGGTATTACCATACATTTAATACATATATTTAAAATATAAAGTTCTATCAATTGCGTTTTTCGCGAAGCGTATCCGAAGGATAAAAACTTTGGCGAAGCCCGCAGAGCGTGTGCGACAAAAAAGTTGAAAATTCTGTATAATGTGCACCAATTGACAAAATAAAATTGTTCCAGTATATACCTAAACAAATATAATTTGTCAAATTTTAGTTATTTATAAATGTAATTATAATTTATTTGTAACATAATATATTTTTATTAATTAACAAA
>NZ_CASEGO010000164.1 GCF_949287625.1 uncultured Brachyspira sp.
CAAAAATTTTATTTCTTCGTCTGTTAAATTAAAATCCATATTTTGATTATACCATAAATTAAAAAATTGACAAACTTAAAAATTTTCAGTATATACTAAAATATGAAATAGGCATGAGCAGTTTATTTAAAGGACATGGATGCAGTATAGCATCTTTTTTAGATTCTTCAATAAAAGATAATGAAAAAGATTTTAATGATTTGGTTAATCATAATATAACAAAAGTAATTAGTTATGGATTTCCATTTTTAAAAGTGTCAAGAACTATATACTATTGTGTTGATGATGTATATATTAATTATGTTTCTGATATTATTAATTTAATTAAACAGTGTTATGATATAAGAATTATAGTTAATCATCTTAATAGAATAGTAAAAATAAGATATGCTTGTATTTTTAAAAATAATTTTTACTTTTGCAATAAAATATTTAATATAAATGCTGCTTATAATAATATGAAATACAAAATAGTTTTTACTATTTTTAATAAAATGAAAATAACTATTTATTTACCCAAATTATTAGTTTATAGAAAAAAGAAAGGTTTTAATTTTTTATTAGATTTATAATTATTTTTCTCTAGTTTCAGTTGCTATGCTTAATCTTGTAAAACCTGCATTTTTTACACTATCTATTACAGATATTAAAACCTGCGTTCTTACATCTTCATCAGAACGTATTTCCACAGGCTTTTCTAGTTCCCCTTCTGTATTTGCTAATTCTTTAAGGTTATTATCAAGGTTTTCTACTTCATAACCGTTAATATATTGCTTGCCGTCTTTGGATATGCTTATTATTATAGTTTCATTTTTTTCAGCTCCTACAGCTGAGGTAGATTTTGGCAGACTTATCTCTATTTGAGGAGTTTCTATGATAGTAGTACCCACCATGAAAAACATAAGTAAATTAAATACTATATCTATCATGGGGGTTAAATCTATTCCGCTTTTTATATTAAATCTTCTTCTGAACTTCATTAATAATTTTCCGTTAGAGATTTTATTTAAATATTTATTCTACAGTTATAGTTCTTACATTGCTTAAGAAATGCTGACCTTTATATAGTATAGAAATTTTATAATCTCCTTTGCCATATTCAGCTTTAAAAGTTCTTCCTAATATACTGTTTCCCATATCTTTAACATCATATATAACATTTCCTATATAAGTTTTTCCGTCATCTCCAGTAATTCGTGCTTCTTTATCAGCCATTTCAACAGCGATTTTAAAATCAGTAAAAGCAGCACCATTTAATATTCTGTATTTTACAGTTATATCACTTTCATATTTGGCAGTAGGTGTAAAATCAACAGATTCAGCAACTATATCAGCAAATGTTACAGTAACATATACTCCTACACCTCTTTTAACAGATCCTATTCCTATAGCATTAAAATTTTTATTTAAGATATTTTTTTTACTGTCTGGCGAAGCCATTAAATTTTTTACTATACTTTCAGCTGCCTTTTTATCTGTGAAAGGTATAACATCTAATTTTCCAAAACTCTCACTTATATTTCCAACCATTTCAGGATATAATTTTACTTGTCTTGCTTTGGAATCTAATCCGTCTAAATCTATATTACTGAAGAATTTATTTTTAGCCATATTATCAGCATGGTATAAAGCTAAAGAATGAAGTCTTTGATTATTCGGAAGAGGAGGAAGAGATACTTTACTTCTTTCTAAGTTAATTAATCTGAATACTTCATCTTCTATTGTGTCTGCACTTAATATTAATGTTGATATAAACATCAATACAATTATAAAATTTAATTTTTTCATTTTGTTAATCTCCAATTTAATTATTTTTTGTATAAAAGTATAAAAAATAAATCTTTATTATATAAATGCTATTTTACAGCAACATTGTAAAAAATAAAAGATAAAAAATAATAAAATGAATAATAATCCGTATATATTTATTTTACTTTTATGGTTTTAATTATGCTTGTTTCAAAAGTGCTTTACAAGATTAAGTATAAAATTATGAATATGATGTTTTATATGTTGTATAGTTTGTTATTTTAGTATGTAAACATGCGGTCTTTAGAAAGATAATCTTGCTTATGCCTGAGGTACAGCGTCTAAAAGAAGTGACGGCAAATAACTATAAATATTAAAAAATTTAGTTTTGAAACAAGTTTATTATATAAATTTATTTATAAGTAAAAATATAAAATATTTATGAATTGATTTTTTACATTTATAATGTATGATTATTATCATGTAAAACTTTATGTTATTTTTATTGGAGGGATTATGAATAAATATATTATATTGTTTATTTTTTCTATTATATTTTTAAACTCATGCGGAGTTGTAAGCAGTATATTGGGCGGAGATTATAATGATACTGTTTATGATGACGGAGTATTAACATATTATGATGAATATACTTCTTCAACAAAAAGATTTAAGGTTATCAATGAAAATAATATGATAGAAACAAAAACATTCAGAACATATGCAGAATCTGATAATTTGATAATTTATGTAGAAAACGGAGCAAATGTACAAAGGTCTTCTGTATCAAAAATAGGATATAGTTTTAATAAATATTATAGTGATTTAGTAAGTACATATGGAAATCATACAGATGTTGATGGAAACGGCAAAATAGATATTCTTTTATTTTCTATGAATCCGCCGGGAGCTTCTACTGTTACATTAGGTTATTTTTATGGAGCAGATTTATTATTAGGTTATTTTAATGATGCTGAAATATTGTATATGGATTTAACTCTAGTTAATAGTGTTCCTGAAATGATGTCTGGTACAATACTTCATGAGCTTCAGCATTTGATTAACTTTAATGTTAATGATATAAATAAAGGAAGAGCTATGGACGTATGGTTAAATGAAGCCCTTTCAGAATCTACTTCAATATTGTACAGTCCTATAACAGTTACTTCAAGAATAGAGGAATTTAATGATATGGGAGGATATTACTGCTTTTATACTTGGTCTCTTCCTATAGCTGTATTTGCAAATTATCCTTCAGCTTCTGTCTTTATGAATTGGCTTTATAGTGCAAGCGGAAACGATAAAACTGTATTTAGAGATATAGCTTCTTCATCTCAGCTTAATGATTATAATAAAGTTCTTAGTTCTGTTTCATCCAGAGGTATAGCCGGCACTTGGGAAGAATTATTGCTAAATTGGATGGAAGGAATATTTAGTTATCAGGTATCTGGTGTAAATCCAGTTTTTAGACGTTCTGGGGAAACAGTGCCGTTATATCCAGGTGCTTTGGTTGCTTATTACGGATCTTTGGGAAGTATTAGCGATAATAATTTGTCTACAAGAAAATTAAATGCTAATATTGAAATAGCTTTAAATAAAGATGTGTATATAGGAGATAGTCCGAGTGCGATAAATATACAGATTCCAAACAGTATAAATTCTATGCAGGATAAATCATCTTCTCAAAGCAGTAAGCCGTATGTTCCTAAATATAGAAATATATTGTTTGATAATGAAGGAAACATTAAGAAATATTAATGATATATTATTCTGTATTGATAAAGTAAATGATAATAATATAGAAGACTTTAGATATTTATAATATTTAAAGTCTTTTTATTTTTGTATACTAAAAATTTTTAAGTTTGTCAATTTTTTAATTTATGGTATAATCAAAATATGGATTTTAATTTAACAGACGAAGAAATAAAATTTTTGAAATCTTTTCATA
>NZ_CASEGO010000165.1 GCF_949287625.1 uncultured Brachyspira sp.
CCAACAAAAGAACTGGGGTGTGGGGCAAAGCCCCGCAAATATCAAAATTTAAAAAATTTATTTTTTGACAAACTGTATTTGTTTAGGTATATACTATTTTTCTGATTCCATAAATGATAAATACTTCTTTGCGTCATTATAGCCCTGCTCTATTCTTCTTGAAGCACCTTCAGGCGAGAAATCCAAAACACCATTAAAAAAGTTACCCAAGTTTTTTGAAGGATATATTTCATACACATTGATATTATCTTTTCTCTTAACATGTTTTCTTTTATCCAAATGAACAACTATAATATCCGTACACTCTTCATAATCATATAATGGGGATATTGGGCAGTCATCAGTATAATAGCCGTCAAGATAGAAATGATTATCAATTTTTTCTGTAGGAAATACTGCAATTAATGCAGAAGTAGCAAGAAGTATTTTTTTTATTCTTTCATTAGAGTTTCCGTTCAGCTTAAAATATTTAGGCTTTATAAAGAAAGGAGCTTTATACTCTGAGCAGGAAGCATATATATTAAAATGATAATTAGAGATAAGATTGAGGTCTATATACTTATCTATAATTTCAAGCAAACCTTCTCTTGAAAATATACCAAATAGAGAAGATTTATTGATTTTAAAATACTCCTTAAGTTTTTTTGCTGTAAGTATTTTAGTTTTTATCTCTTCTTTCCATACTTTTTCAGCCAGATTGTAATTGTTCATAGCGAAAAGGCAGGAGTTCAGAGCACCTACAGAATCACCAGAAATAGCAGACACTTTATCATATATACCCGATTCTAATAAATATTTCCAAACACCTATATGATAAGCACCTCTTCCTCCGCCTCCTCCAAGTACAAGTCCCAATTTTTTCATATATGAGAAAATAATAAAAAATTAATTTCCGCCTGCATTCTGATTTAGAGAAGATTCAAGTCTTTTTCTCTCTCTTTCAGCCTGCTGTAATTCGCCTTGCATTTTATAATAGGAAGCAAGTCTCTGCTGTCTGTATTCTTCTATTCTATCTTTTTCAGCATCCATTCTTTTTTTATTGTCTTCCATACGGTTTCTTGTCATCATAATACTGTTTTCAACAATACCTCTAGTCTGAGAATAAGGAGTTACAAAATCGCTCATAGTATAAGCAACGCCAGTATCAGGTATATCATCTCCAGTTATATCATTAGAGAATAGTTCTTCTATACCGTCCATCTGGGTTTCTATTTTATTCATAAACTTCTCTTCATCAACCTGTAAGAAGCCTTTTTTTACTTTAGACCATTCCTCTCCAGCGTTTCCTCTGTTTATACCTATTTGGTCAAGAAGTGCAAGCTCTTCTCCATATTCTGTTTCATAAGAATCAGCAACAATCATTCTAATACGCTGAGATATAGTGCTTACAAGAGTATTTCCGCTGAATACTCCTACATAATAAAGTTTTTTCTTCAAAGCAGAATCTGCCATCTCTGGATTATATTCTACTCCCAAAGTAGTAGCCAAATCTATAAGCTCAGTTCTGTTCATATTTTCAATACCGTCTCTTATATCTCTGCTTAAAGGTCTTTGAGTGGTATCATTTAAAAGGTCTATAACATCATTATATGCACTTATGAAGTTTACTATTCCGTCAACTACCTTTTCTTTATCAACCTCAATAGTAGTAGCAAATGCATCAGGAGTAACTTTTTTAGCTGTTATATTAAGCCCGTTTACAACATCATTAAACTCATTGGTATCACTCAATACATCAACACCATCAATTGAAGCTCTTGCATCAGTTGCTTCGGATATTAGATAATTAGGAGCGTCTTCCTCTCTTCCCATATCCTCTATAAGCAAATCTTTATAAAATACATTGTATCCTGCATTTTTATTTATTAAAACGACTTCTGTTATAACGTCTCCCTCTTCAAACTGACCGCCTATAGGAATATTAAGTCTCTGCCAAGATGAACTTATAGTAGGCAAAGCAAAGAATTTTTCTACTTCATCTCCTGCCTTATTAATATATTTAACTCCTATTATTTCAGAATTAAAACCTGTAGCGTCTATTGGTTCTGGGGCTTCTGCCTCTAATCCCTCTTTAGCTTTACGTTCTGCTTCTAATGCTTCTTTATATTTTTTTATATCTTCAAATGTTCTTGAACTGTCTGCTGGAGATAAACCTTCTCCGTATAGTTCAACATCTTTATATATTACACTGTCTATTTTGTTAAAAGTCACTCCAGTGTCTGGAATAGATAAATCCACTGTAGGAGGCATAATAGGAGGCTCTTCTGCATCGTCTAATGAATCTGAAACTCTCGCTGTTATTGATAAAGTAATATTTTCATTAGCCTCTGCCTCTCTATGTAAAGGAAGTGATAATTTATTTTCGCCCTGAAGAACTATAAAGTCATTTTTTACCATATAGTTTGTAGTTAAATTATCAGATTCATCTTCCCATTTACTTAAAAGTTCCTGATTAAATATATGTCCTAAATATCTGTAAGGTCTTCTAGTAAACATATTAAGCTCTTTTAATATGCCAGAATCATCACTTACAACTTCAACTATATTTTTAGAACCTGTTTTTACCAAATCCATAGTAAGAACCTGTAAAGTTCTTGACTTTTGCGTTATTGTAGTCTTTACTTTTTTACCAAATGCTTTATCTATAGCTTTTTGCAAATTTACCAAACTTCCGCCTGCAAAATCTATTGTAGTTTCCTCATCTCCTATTTTCAATACTATTTTACCAGCAGGAAGAGTATCCGCCATATTAAATGCTTTTGAAGAAAATTTCTGACTGGCTGCTATATCTCTTATAGCTATATCGTATGTTGTGGTATTAGCGAGTCTGTTTGCTGTAACAGTAAAATAGTCTGGTATTCCATCTCCTGTACCAACAAAATTTCTAAAAGGAGAACGAAAACCATATAGCTCTTTTGAAGCCGTAGAAAGAGTATCCAATCTGGATTTCAAATCTTCATATGCTGAAATTTCTCTTTGATAATCTTTAGCATTGTCGGCCAAATTGGAAAGTGTGGTACTTCTCTTATTAACTTCAGCTTCTACTGCATTTTGATATACTTCATCAAGAAAAGCTCCTGTTGTTGCCATATAAACATCTCCCCTAAAAATATACTATATTAAATAAAACTAAAATTTCAATATTTATGTAAAAATAAATCTATTTTTTAATTTTCGGAAATATTTAAAAAATTGATAACATTATTTCCTTTTTATAAATAATAGACTTGTTTCAAAACTCAATTTCTTAATATTTACAGTTTTTTAATTTAATAGACTTGTTTCAAAACTATTTTTATTTATAATTGCGGGGACTAGCACTGCGAAGCACACAGTCGTGCCACGCTCTGCGTGCCTTCGGCACCCTCCAGTTCTTTTGTGACGCTGTCCGCCTTCGGTGTGGCACAAAGAACCATATGCTGTACGCCTTCGGCGAGAACCAAAAAGACTGCATTTTTAGCCCAAATTCCAGATATTACCATACGTTTAATACATATCTTTAAAATATAAAGTTCTATCAGTTGCGTTTTTCGCGAAGCGTGCCTTTGGCAAAAACTTTTTTGTGCGGCAAAAAAGTTGATAATTCTATATAATGTACATCAGTTGACAAAAT
>NZ_CASEGO010000166.1 GCF_949287625.1 uncultured Brachyspira sp.
AACAAAAGAAGTGGGGTGCGGGGCAAAGCCCTGCAAATATTTAAAATTAAAAAAAATAATTTTTTGACAAATTATAATTGTTTAGGTATATACTGGAACAATTTTATTTTGTCAACAGCGAGCCGCTGCACCTTTCCGCACGGTATTGTTTATTCTTATCAAATGTCAACGATACGTGCGGCTGATTGCCTATTATTTAAAAAATAAATTATTTATTTTACATTTTAAACTTATAAAACTTATTTTATTAATAACTGATAATACTTTATACTATTTATAAATAATAATTACATTTACAAATAACTAAAAATTGATAAACTATATCTGTTTAGGATATACTGAAAATTTTTAAGTTTGTCAATTTTTTTATTCAACTTCTTCCTGCCTTCGCTTACCTACAGCACGCAGACTAACAGGCAAAGCCCTGCAATATTTTAAATTAGAAAAATTAATATACTTTTTTTATAATATTGCTTTACAGTTATTTATTTTAAATATATATTATAGTAATAATTCTTTAAAAGATATAATGCTAATTCCGATATTAACTGCACAGGAGCATTTTGCAATGGGTATAAAGATTCGTATAATTTTAATAATAGTTGGAGTTATGGCTTTAGTAGCATTGAGTACCAACTTCTTGAGCAATACTTTAAATACAGAAACTTTTTCTACTATTACAGAAAGAAGTTTAGAGAGTAGATTTAGATTAATAGGAAAAGAATTTGAATATAATATAATGTCAGCAAGAGAAGAAGCAGCTAAAATAGCGTCCACTCTCTCTATAGGCTATAATACTATAAAAGATTATGATTTAAAAGCAAGAGATAGTTATTTTCAGAATTTTTTATCAGCTTCAGTTGGTGAATCTCAGCTTTATTTTAATAGGATAATTAGTGTTTTGTTTCACCCTGCAGTTATAGGCAATGGAAATGATCCTTTTACTATTTATAGATATTCTACTGTTGATAACAGATTTTCAAAAACAGATATTACAAATGAAATTATGTGGAATAACCTTACTAATGTTTATAATTCTCAAGGTAAAGGATTATTGCACAGACAGATATTAAACCCTTATATGATGAAAGAAAGTACAGGGGTAGACATAACATTAAATATGGCTTCTACTATATCAGATTTAGAAAATGATATGGTTATTGGTTTGGCAAATGTCGGAGTGTTATTTAATTATTCGGCACAAAATATTAAGGATATATTAGATATAGAAGGTGCTGATTTGATTGTTATAGATAAGAAAAATTCAAGTATTGTTAATTCTAAAAATAGTGATTTGATTAATGCCCGCGTAGATATATTATACCCTGCTTATTATGAAATATTTAATTCCAATTTGGCTTCAGGAGATGTTATAATAGATGATATAGAATTTGATGGCAAACCTTATAAATCATATATTACTAGTATAGCAGGACTTTTGAATATAGTAATGTTAATACCTAATTCGTATTATACATTGCAGATTAAAGATATGAATAATTCTATATTCTATACTATTATTATAGCATTTTTAATGGCAATAGTGGCTATAATATTTTTCATTAAAGTATTATTTAGTTCTATTACTAAAATATCAGATGCTATAGGTAATTCTGTAGATAATAAGGATTTAACAGTAAGTATTCCTAAAATATCAGGCGGAGATGAAATAGGAGAGATGACAAAATGGGTTGTTCTTTTAAATAGCTCTCTTCAATCGGTGCTTTCTAGTGTAAAAAAGACTATTTTAACTTCTAAAAAACAAAGTGATACATTATCCGAAAAAATTAGTGATAACTTATCAATAATATATGGTATTAATAATAATATAGAAACCATTAAAAATAATGTTAATGATGAATTAAGTCAGGTAGAAATTGTAGAAACCAGCAATAAAAATATGCAGGAATATATATCTACAAATACAAGTAATATTGACTCAATAGAAAAAGATACTAGAGAACTTCAAAATAAGATCATTGAAGAAGGCGAAAATATAGAACAAATAGCTACGGCAGTAGAAGAGATGAGTAAAACTATAGAAAGCATAGACAATATTATTTCCAAAGCTACAAATAAAGCTAAAGATTTGTCTGCTGCTTCTATAAAAAGTAAAGAGAAGATGCAGGCTACATCTATGGCTACAGGGGATTTAAGAAATGCTTTAGGATTTATTTCTAATTTCGTAAGTTCTATCAGAAATATAGCTCATCAAACAAACCTTTTGGCTATGAATGCAGCGATTGAGGCAGCTCATGCAGGTAAATACAGTTCTGGTTTTGCTGTTGTAGCTGAAGAGATACGTAAGCTGTCAGAAGTATCAAATGAACAGGCTGATAATGCTAATAAAGTACTTCAAAATATAGAAGATAAAATAATAATAACTACTAATGATTTAACAGAATCTACAGAGCAGTTTGATGTTCTTACTAGAGATGTACAGGAAGTTACTGAGATAATGGGTACAGTTCATACATCTTCTGTTGAACAGTTAAAAGCTATTAATGAAATAGTGAGTTCTATCACTAAAATATCCGAATCCAGCGAACATATTAAAACACAGTATATTGATATGGCAGATAAATTAAGTACGATAAAAACTAATCTTGAAGCACTTAATAATATTTCTCTTGCTACTTCAAAAACTATGAATAAATTAAAAAATATATCTGATTCTATTCATGGCAGTGTTGAAAGTATTTCTGAAAGTTCTAATAATCTTTCTGCTTCTGCAAATACAATGAATAAATTTGCATCTGATAATAACAGACTTCTATCAGAACTTGAGGGGGAAATATCTAAATATAAAATCAAAGATATTAAATCTAAAAAAGATACTACTACTCAAAGAGTTAGAGGTATTACTTTAATAATATTAAAAGAATTTGTTAAAACAAAATTCGGCGAAGAGGGATACCAAAAATGGGTAACTGCTATGGAGCCTTCATCTTCTTTAATATTTAAAAATGATATATCAAGCAAAGAATGGTATCCGTATATGACTTCTTTCCATAAGCCTTATAAATTGGTATGTGATCTATTCTATTCTGGAGCTAATACTGGTATTAAAGATATTTCAGAATATCACTTTAATCAGATTATACCTAAACATATTAGACCTTTGTTGTTCTTTATACCTAAACATATAGCTTTAACATATGCAGCCGAGCATATATTCCCTGATTTATTTGATCCAGCACAGATAGAGATTATTAAAGCTAGAAGAAAACTTCTTGTTGTACATCTTACCAATTTTAATGATGACCCTGAAGTTATTGAGCTTGCTGTACTTTCTTGGTCTACGCTTTTACTTGAATCTATTACTCATATAAGATCTTCTATGGAAATAACCAAATCTATTAAAGACGGAGAGATTTATACTGAGTTTGTACTTAAATGGTAATTAAAAGCTTTATTTGATAAAAATAATAAAAGGACAGAAAATATTTCTGTCCTTTTTTATTAAAAAAATTTAATACTAAAAAAATAATAATAAAATATTATTGTGCACAGGAGCCAGACATATTGCATTTAAGTATTCCTTAATTTCTTAAAGTATAACATAGGTGTATCATAATTTAAAGCTGAATGTATTCTTTTGTGAT
>NZ_CASEGO010000167.1 GCF_949287625.1 uncultured Brachyspira sp.
CAAATGCTCCTATATCTTGTTTGCCTACTGTAATATTAATATTTTCTTCACGCATCATGCCTTGAATATTATCAAGTTTTGTGATACCTGTGCCATTTGAATTAATATCGTAAGACATTTCTCCTTCGCCTAAACGCATAATGTTTGATTTATACACTGAGTTTTGGCCCGGGTCTACATCATAAGTAATTTTATAGTTACCTTCTACTGCTGCACCTTTAATAATTGCTTCAATATCATCGTTAGATGCTGACCATAAGGCTGCTGCATCACCATTTAAAAGTTTTTTAGTGTTGAACTCTGTTGATGATGATACACGGTCAATTTCTTCTTTTAACTGGTCTACTTCAAGCTGTAACATTGCACGGTCATTTGATGTATAAGCTGGGTCACCTGCCTGCACTGCAAGTTCTCTTATACGCTGTACCATAGATGTCATTGAGCCCATCGCTCCTTCTGCTGTCTGCAGCATAGAGATTGCATCTTGAGCATTTGTTGCTGCTTTATTTAAGCCTGAAATTTGTGCTCTTAATTTTTCTGATACTGCAAGACCTGATGCATCATCTGCTGCAGAATTTATTCTTAAACCAGTTGATAATGATTTAATTGTTTTTGTTAAATTATTATTAGCCATATTAACGCTGCTTTGAGCGCCTATTGCTGTTGAGTTATTAACTATTGAAAGAGCCATAATTTTATCCTCCGTGAAATATGCTTAATCATTATCCTTCCAACTATAATGAAAAGCTTTATAAGAACATCCTTGTTCCTAATTTCATCCTATTTAATTTTTTTAAACTGCATAAAGACATAATCTATCTGCCTTTAATGCAAACATAATAGCTGCCTTAAAAATAAGGCTGTAACCTTTTCCACATTTAAAAATATAGTTATTATCCTGAAATATTTAATCACAGGTACTTCTCTATTGATTTTTATATACCTTAAAATATTTGCAGGAACTTTCTTCTATACTTAAGTGGTATAAAAATTAGTCCTTGCACGTAAGTTTTATGGGTAACTTTTAAACCTGAAATTAAACTAAAATTTCTTTAATTTACTCTCACCTCTCCACATTTTATAGTCTGCTGTCCTGATATTTTCCGCGCAAGTGGCTTAAAAGCCTGAAAATACATAAAACAGCTCTATTAATTTACTCATTAATACTTATTTTATGTATAATACTGCTTATACATAAATGATACCTACATATTAATAGCTGCTCACACTACTAAATGTATGCTCAAAAGTAAAAAGCCTATAAATAAAGCCTTATTAATAAAGTTATAAAAAACTTTATTAATAAAACCATATTCAAAAAACATCTATAAATAAAAAAACCGACAATATGTTAAAACATAAAGCCGGCTTAATTGGTTTAATACCGTTATAAATATTAAATTTAATTTTTATAAAATTATAAATAAATATATAATATGTAAATTGCTTTTTTAAAAACTTATTAAACTGACCAAAAAAAAGAGCTGACAAAGATATTATCTTTACCAGCTCAATTATTTTGATACCTTAAATATTCATCTTTAACTAGAAATAATTTAGTATTTCTTTTTTTTTACTTTCTATATTTCCTTTATCGGAAATATTTTTATTTACTTTAATCTTTTTTTTAATTTTTTTAAAGGCTTTATAAATAATCTGTCTCCCTTATGAAACTATTATCGGAATATAGAAAAATTACTTTAATAAATTTGTTATAATTTTAAATATTATTTTTGAACTTACTTAAAAATGGATGTATTTAAAAATAAAAGTTTAAATAAGACTCTTCGGCTCCGCCTCTGAGTGACAAGGTAGGCTCAGGGGAACGGTTTTTGCGAGTACTGCCGATTTCCCGAGAGAGTAGTTAGGAATCAGAAATCGCACAGGCTAGCTAGCGGAGCGAAGAGTCTATATAGGTGCAGGATGCACCGTCGCTTGCGTAAGGATTTACAAATTTATTTTGGAAATCCGCTAAATAAAAAATACACGGATGTATTTTTTATTATTGTTTAATTAAATTCTTCGCCTGAATGCTCAGGCTCTGAATGACAGTTACCTGAGATTATTTATATTTTTACATATATTATCAAGTAATTATAGCATTTTTAATAAAAAAATGGTGTACATACAGCAAAAAATTATTGCAATTTATAAAATAATGTATAATATTATAATTATATTATACTATGTGCGTAATGTATAATATATTTTAAAACATACAGCATGTGCGTAAACTGTATGTTTAAAAGGAGCGAACAAGAGCCTGCCAGTGAAATCAGGGGGTTTCTTTCGCTAAGTTTGTTTTTACAGCTTAGCATTGTAAGTTATTAGTGAATGAATAGCTTATTTTACATTTTAAATATGGTATCAAAATATATGAGCCAAGACAGGATTATTATACCCTGTATCTTGGCTTTTTTTATGTCTAATTACTATGTATTATACTGCATATTATCTTGTGCTGTATTTAATTGTTTATATTTTTATTTATATAAACATCATAATAATATTCAGTGTAGTTAATTATACATATTATATATTTGCTTAAGCTGTTGAAACATTTATTTTTAAATATTTATAATTATGAATGTATGTATCAACACAATTGAGCCGCATTAGTTAATACTGATGTGGCTTTTTTTGTTTTTACAGGGAGATGAGAGAAAAAGAAAGGCTACATAATACTTAAGTCTGATATTACTATACAATATCTATGCAAGGAAAATATTGGTAAAAAATACACGAAAATAAATTAAAAAATGTTTTGGCGGACATTTTTTGCAATAAACAGTTGTTATGTGCGTAAAAAGCAAGGGACTTACTCCTGCAGCCGCATCTAAATTACAGCTGATAATCGGGCATTTTTTACTAAATAAATGCAGCTTACATATCAAGGATGAATATGTAAAGTTTGTATAAGCTGTATTCACGGAGGATATTAATATGGCTATTTCAATTATCAATAACTCAACAGCAATAGGCGCGCAAAGCAGCGTTAATAATGCTAACAGTAGTTTAACAAAAACATTAAAAGCACTTTCAACTGGCTTAAGAATTAACTCAGCTTCAGATGATGCATCAGGGTTAGCAGTATCTGAAAAATTAAGAGGTCAGATTTCTGGTCTTGCAAAAGCAGCAACTAACTCTCAAGATGCAATCTCTATGTTACAGACTGCAGAAGGGGCAATGGGTTCAATGACATCTATGGTTCAGCGTATAAGAGAGCTTGCAGTGCAGGCAGGCGACCCAGCTTATACATCAAATGACCGTGCAATGCTTCAACTTGAAGTAGACCAGTTAAAAGAAGAAATTGACCGTGTATCATCATCAACAGAGTTCAACACTAAAAAACTTTTAAATGGTGATGCAGCAGCTATCTGGTCAGCATCAAGTGGCGATGTAGAAGCAATTATTAAAGGCGCTCCTGCTGCTGGTGATTATAAAATAAATTATACATTAGACCCTGGTAAAAACTCAGTTTATAAAACAAATATGATGACATTAGGCGAAGGTGAAATGTCTTATGATATTAATTCAAATGGCACAGGTATCACAAAACTTGATAATATTCAAGGCATGATGCGTGAAGAAAATGTTAATATT
>NZ_CASEGO010000168.1 GCF_949287625.1 uncultured Brachyspira sp.
ACATAAACGTTTTGATGAGTTATATCCTTTTATGTGGGATAGATTAGGTGAAGTACATAAACGTTTTGATGAGTTATATCCTTTTATGTGGGATAGATTTATCAATATAGACAATAATTTTAATAATATTAAAAAAGAATTATTGATATCAAGAGTTTTAAGTTATCAAATACCTTCATCATTCGACCATAATTTAATTAATCAACTGAATTATAGCCCTTTAGTATCAGTAATTATAACTGTATACAATATAGGATCTAAATATTTAATACATTGTTTAGAAACTGTTATAAACCAAACTTTGAAAGATATAGAAATTATTATAGTCAATGACTGTTCTCCTTTGGAAGAAGATGATAAAATATGCTCATATTATAAAGAAAAAGACAGCAGAATAAAATATATTAAACTTGATGAGAATGTAGGAAGTGGTGCTTCAAGAATGGAAGGTTTAAAACTAGCAAAAGGATATTCAGTATCTTTTATAGATGGTGATGATTATTTGTCTTTAGATTTGTATAATATAACATTCTATGAAATGATAAGAAATAATTTGGACATAGTTTGTTATAATTTCTTTATTTTGCAGGAAAAAAATGGTGATATTGGATTTATTAATTCATATTATAAAGATATACCATATTCAGTTTTTTATGACAAAGATATTATTAATATATTTAGTAACATTAATACTTATATATCTGGACATTTATGGAATAAACTATTTAAAAGAGATATATTATTAAAAATAGGATATAATAATATACCTGCCAGAAAAAAGTATGAAGATTTAAATTATTCATTTAAAATATTTTTAGAATCTAAAAGTATTTCTTATATTCCTGTAAACTTATATTTTTATATAGAAAGCAGAAAAAATTCTTTTGTTAATACTACAAGATTTAAAGACAGTTATTTAACAGATATGTATGATGTATTATATGATATTTATAATTATATTGGTAAATCATCTAATAAAGAAACAACTAATATATTTGTATCTAACTTATGGTTATATTATGAAGCTTGCACTTTTGATAATGCTAAATTAGAAGAAGAGGATCATTTTATAAATATATATAGAAAAATGATATTAGATTCCATAAAACATGGCGTTTTGGATAAAGAATTACTTTTAGAAAATATAAAATTTATTTCCAATGATCAGAAATTAATAGAATGGTTTATAGAAACTTGCGGAATGGTGAATGAGTAAATTATATGAAAAATAAGTTGGAGAAAATATATGGATCAAAAACTCATAAATGATATAGTATGGTGGATACCTTTTAAAAAGTTAAGAAATGCTGTAAGAGAATATTTATTGAAAATAATCAATATAGATTCTAAATTAGAGGAAATAAATAATCGAATGAATATAATAGAAAACAGTTCATATAGTAATTATATAGATTCTAAGTTAGAAGAAATAAATAATAGGATAAATGTAATAGATAATAATTTACATAACAATTATATTGATTTATATAGAAAGATAAGAAGAGTAACTCCTCAGCCTTGTATTAATTTTGTAGAAATACATTTAGCAGAGCATTGCAATTTGAATTGTTATAGCTGTAATCATTTTTCTCAGCTAGCAGCAGAAGAATATTATGATATAGATATATTTGAAAATGATATTAGACGTCTATATGAATTAACAAATGGATTAATAAATAGATTTCAGCTTATGGGTGGTGAACCGTTATTAAATAAGAATTGCAAAGATTACTTTTATATAGTGAGAAAATATTTTAAAAATAGTTTAATATGGTTAATAACGAATGGTATTTTACTGCCTAAGCAAGATGAAAACTTTTGGGTTTCTTGTAAAGAAAATAGAGTATAAATACATCCTACAAAATATCCAATAAATATTAATTGGGATTATATTACTAATTTATGTAATCAATATGGTATAGTTTTATCTTTTTATAATGATACAAGTGTTCAAAAAGAAAGTTTAAAAACGGTTTTAAATCTTGATGGTATTACTGATCCTTCTAATAATTTCATTAATTGTTTTATAGCAAATGACTGCTTATTTTTAAGTAATGGAAAGTTATTTACATGCGGATTAATTTCAAATATACGTCATTTTAATAAATATTTTGGCAAGAATTTGAAAGTTACAGAACATGATTATATAGATATATATAAAGCACAAAATTATAATGAAATACTTCAATTTTTAGCCAAACCTGTACCTTTTTGCCGATATTGTGATATAACTAAATGGTATGGAATAGGTAAATGGGAAATTTCAAAAAGAGATATTAATGAGTATTTATTATAAATATTAATGGAGAATATTAATGCCTGACTGTAATACTATATGTAATGTACCATTTGGATTTATAGAAATATTCCCAGACGGCAATGTATACACATGTTGTCCAGCATATATAAAAAATGGATGTATAGGAAATATATTTAAAGAACCCTTTGAAAATATTATAAATTCTGAAAAAGCTATAGAAATCAGAACAAATGCACTTAACAAAAATTATTTTATGTGTAATTTGGATCTTTGTTCTCCCAATACTACTCCATTTTCATATCAATTAAAAACTAGAGAATGCTTTGTAGATTATAAAGAAAAAATTAATAAAGTTAATATTATAAAATTTAGTTATGATACTGACTGTAATATAAGATGTAAAATATGCAGAGATAATTTTATAAGAAATTCTAAAGAACGTATTGAAGAACTAGATTTAATAGCAGAAAAATATTTTTTACCTATATTAAAATATACTGATAAAGTTTGTTTTTCAGGTACTGGTGATCCACTAGCAAGTAGACATACTAGAAATTTTATAAAACTTATTTCTAAAGAATATCCAAATATTAAATTTGATTTACATACAAATGGTTTATTATTAAATAAGAATATGTTAGAAGAATTGAATATTATTGATAGAATATCTATTGTACAAATTTCAATACATGCCTCAAATAAAAATATATATAATAAAATTGTAGAAGATGGTAATTTTGATGTAGTCATGGAAAATATATATTATTTACAAAATCTCAAGCTAAATGGAAAATTAGAAGAAATACATTTAAATTTTGTTGTTACTAAGGATAATATTGATAACGCTGAAGAGTTTTTAATTTTATCTGAAAAATTAGGAGTCGAATGTTTTTTTTGGACTATGAGAGATTTTGGAACTTCTTATTCAAATGATAATAATATTGTGGATGATTATAAAATATATACTATATTCAGTAAAGATATATTCAAATATAAAAAATGTCATTTTAATCCATATATATATAATATTGTTTATGGAAGAAAATTTATTGATAAATATTTACTTGATAAAATAGATTTACTGTTATGTGAAAATAAAATTTTATATGATAAGATTGAATATTTAGTAAATCAAAATGAACTTAATATTAAAAATATCAATAAAATAGTTAATACATTATCCTGGTGGATCCCAATAAAAAAGCTGCGTGACAATTTTAGAAACAAATTCAAAATTGAAGACCAGACCAGACCAGACCAGACCAGACCAGACCAGACCAGACCAGACCAGACCAGACCAGACCAGACCATGAATTAATATGCAAAGATTACATATATATTCA
>NZ_CASEGO010000169.1 GCF_949287625.1 uncultured Brachyspira sp.
AATATATAGCTACATATTATATATTAAAACAATAGAAAGTCAATCTATGTTAGTTGCTTAGCATGGGTTGGCTTAAAAAATAATTAAAATATATAGTATTATACTAATAATAAAAAAGCATTAAATAAATATTTTGTTATTATTTTAAACTTGATATTAATTTTGTATGATTAAATTATTATATACATAAAATTCGTAAGTAATTTTACTTTTTGATAAAGTTTAACTTTTCATTATATTTTTATATATTCACCGATTATCTTTTCGATAATTAAATACATTCTTATTTTATGAATTTAGTTTTTATATCTTCAACTAAAATTTCAGGTACTAATCCCTCAATAGATCCGTTAAATTTTAGTATTTCTTTTATTAAAGAAGAACTTATATAAGCATAATTTTCAGATGTATGTAAAAATATAGTATCCATTTCTGGATATAACAGCTTATTCATTCTTGACATTTTTAATTCATAATATAAATCTTCGCTGTCTCTTATTCCTCTTGCTAATACTCTTATATCATTTTGTTTCATATATTCTGTAACAAGTCCAGATATTGATACTATTTCTATAGTGTCGTTTTTTCCTACTACTTTTTTTATCATATTTATTCTTTCTTCTGTAGTAAAAGTAGGGGATTTCTCTAAATTAACAGCTACAGATATATAAACTTTTTCAAATATATCAGCAAGTCTATAAAGAACATCAAGGTGTCCTAATGTGAAAGGGTCAAAAGTACCCGGAAATATTACTTTTCCATTTTTCATAATAATAAATTATATACAAAATTAATATAATATCAACAAAAAAGCATTATTTTTATATTATAAAAATTATAATAGACTTGTTTCAAAACTACTTGACAAACAATTTCACAAGTTTACTATTTTATGTTAAATTAAATAATATTGATTATTGCTTAATTAAATGTTTTACATGTTGTATAAATTATGTATTTAAACTACAAAATGCAGTTTTTTTGGTTCTTTTATACCAATAAAAGAACTGGGGTTTTGCGAAGCACGCAGAGCGATGGGCAAAGCCCCAACTATAATTTAAAAATATTAAATAAAAATTTATAAATATTAATAAATTTAGTTTTGAAACAAGTCTATCATATGTGTTGTATTTGTTTTAATTTTAATAATTTGAGTATATTTACAAGATATAAATTTGTATATAAGTTATTATATGTTATAATATTAGGCAATATTTATCAATTATTAGGAGTTATTTTATGGCTCATGTTAATAAAACGGAAATAAGAGTAATATATGCTGATACTGATCAAATGGGAGTAGTTTATCATTCTAATTATCTAAGATATTTTGAAATAGGAAGAACAGAACTTTTACGCGAGCTTGGTATTTCATATAGAGATATGGAAGAAAAATATAATATAATGCTTCCAGTAAAAGAGGCATTTGTAGATTATAAGGTTTCCATAAAATACGATGATGTTATAGTTGTTTATACAAGCGTAGAAAAACTAAAAAATGTATCATTAAAATTAAAATATGAAATAAGAAGCAAAGAAAATGAAAATATACTATATAGTACAGGCTATACTCTTCATCCATTTGTAAATAGGAGAGGAGAGATAGTAAAACCAGATGATTATCTATATGAAATAATGTCTAAAGGCAAGTAATTTTATTATCAGGGGGGAATTATGAATTGGCTTAATGTTGTATTAACAGTTCTTTCTTCAGCTAATATGGTAGGCGATATAGTAAAAAATACAGCTATGGAGAATAAGGCTAAAAAATTGTATGATAAAATAGATGAACGTGAAAAAGAGATAACTGAAAAAATAGAGGCTAAGGTAGGAAAAGAATTTCAGGCTGTTTATTCAGAGATTAATTCATTAAAAATAGTTGTACGTTTTTTATTTTTGGTTTCAATAATATTGCTTATTTTGTTTATATTATCATTGATATTTATTATTTTTATTTTAAAATATAAGAATATAATTTAATTTTGCGAGTTTGAATATGGCAGTTACTACTAAAAAAAATAAAAAGGCATTAACTTGTTCGGTAATCACTAGAAATGCTCCAATATTGAGATCTATACGTATAGATCATGTAGAAATACCTTCAAGTAACGGATATGTTTCTATATATTTAGATCATTGTCCATATATTGTACGTATAGGTTATGGAGAGCTTAGAGTATATAATGAAGAAAATAAACTTATCAATATGTATGTAGAAGACGGTATAGCTGAAGTTACTAATAATGTTGTTGGTATATTGGTAGAGCATGCTTTGTATCCTAAGGATATAGATACAGCACTTCTAAATGAAGAAATAAATAAATTATCAAAACAAATGGTTATCAATGCTGAAGAGGCTAGGAGAAATAACGAAAAAATTGATAAATTAAAAAAACAGATAGAAATTTCTTCTAAATAATATGCTATTGTGATTTTATTATTATCCGATAATTTAGTTGACATATTGTTATAGGTTTAATATAATTAATATGTTAACTAAAAAATTTACATTAGATGATTGAATATGCCTAAAATAGAAGATTTAGAAAGACTAGGAAGTATTGCTTTTTTAATAGGAAATAAAGCATTACCAAAAGAAATATCACAAGATGACTATGACCGTTTTAAGTCAGTCTTTACAGATGAACATATGGCAAGTTCTATGCCGGCAGAGGATAATGGTCTGCCTTCTATTGATGATTTAGATAGTTTGGATTTGCCTGATGATGAGATGGTACCGGAGGATAATAAGTCTTCTGATGATTTAGATTTACCTGAGGATTTATACGGTGGTGATGACTCCTTGAATGATTTGGGGGCTTTAGAATATTTAGATTTGTATGATAAGCCTAAAGATAAGGATAAGTCATCAAATAAAGAAGATGATCTAGGTCTGCCTGAGGATTTGGGTAATTCAGAAAATGAAAAATTATCAACCGATACAGATAATTTGGACTTACCAGAAAATGATGATAAATTATCAACTGATACAGATAATTTAGACTTACCAGAAAGTGATGAGAAATTGTCAGCCGATGTTGATAATTTGGACTTGCCAGAAAGTGATGAGAAATTGTCAGCCGATGTTGATAATTTGGACTTACCAGAAAATGATGAGAAATTATCAGCCGATGTTGATAATTTAGACTTACCAGAAAATGATGAGAAATTGTCAGCCGATGTTGATAATTTAGACTTACCAGAAAATGATGAGAAATTGTCAGCCGATGTTGATAATTTAGACTTACCAGAAAGCGATGAGAAATTATCAGCTGATGTTGATAATTTGGACTTACCAGAAAATGATGAGAAATTGTCAGCTGATACAGATAATTTAGACTTACCAGAAGATTTAGATGATAATGCATTACCAACAGATGATGATTTAGGTTTGCCAGAAGATTTAGACGATAATACATTAGCAGATGATGATGATTTAGGTTTGCCAGAAGATTTAGATGATAATGCATTACCAACTGATGACGATTTAGGTTTGCCAGAGGATTTAGATGATAATGCGTTACTAACTGATGATGATTTAGGTTTGCCAGAAGATTTAGATGATAATGCGTTACTAACTGATGATGATTTAGGTTTGCCTTTAGGTTTGCCAGAAGATTTAGATGATAATGCGTTACTAACTGATGATGATTTAGGTTTGCCTGAAGATAAAGAATTGGAAGATAAAATTGCAAAAGATATTAATGAAGCAGATTCCGTAAAAAATGATATAAAAGCTGATAAATTACCTGTATTAAATGATGAGCTTCCTTTACCTGATACATTACCTAATGTAGATGATGATTATCAAGATAATTCTATTGATGATTCATTAGAAAATGATGATAAAGAAAATGATTTGGGTATTGATGATATATCTGATAGTTTAGATGATATATTGGAAGATGATGACAATTTAGATGAACTTGATAATTTAGAGAACATCCTAGATGATGATGATAATTTAGATGATTCTGAGGAAGAAAAACCAGCAGAAAGTAAATCAGGAGATGATGAAAAAGAAGAGGAATCTAAAGATAGTGCAGATGATGATTTAGATAATTTATCATTAGATGATGCTGAGGAAGAAAAACCGGCAGAAAGTAAATCAGAAGATGATGAAAAAGAAGAAGAATCTAAAGATAGTGCAGATGATGATTTAGATTTGGATAATTTATCATTAGATGATTCTGAGGAAGAAAAACCAGCAGAAAGTAAATCAGAAGATGATGAAAAAGAAGAGGAATCTAAAGATAGTGCAGATGATGATTTAGATTTGGATAATTTATCATTAGATGATGCCGAGGAAGAAAAACCAGCAGAAAGTAAATCAGAAGATGACGATGCCGAGGAAGAAAAACCAGCAGAAAGTAAATCAGAAGATGACGAAAAAGAAGAGGAATCTAAGGATCATGCAGATGATGATTTAGATTTGGATATAGATAATTTAGATAAAGAAGAGCCTTCAAATAATGCTGTTTCTACTATAGTTGAAGGAGGAACATCTCTTCCAGCTCCTGAAACTGCTGATAATTTGCCTGCTTCAAAATATGATGATGTTGATAAGGATATAGATAAGGATAAAGTTTTAAATACTATTAAAAATCTTTCTCCTCTTACACAATACCATGTTTTGGATACTATACTTAATGAGAAAATAGATAAAGATTCAATGGAAACCTTGCTGAATGCTTTAGAGCGAGGCGAATCCAGCGAAAATATTACAGAGCTTTTAAATAAAGAATTAGGTTTGGGAATAAAAGAAGAGGGCAGAAAAAATGTAATAGACCTTATCCCTATACCAAATTCATTAAAAGATTATGGAAGAATAATAAGAGTTGCAGCAGTATTCTTAGTACTTTTTGTTGCTTTGGTAATACTTTCTTTCCAATTTATTTATAAACCAGTAATGGCAAATAAATATTATAAACAGGGACTTGTAAGTATATCAAACGGAGCTTATGATGAGGCAGAACGTAATTTTGCTGAGGGTGAGAGACTTAAGCCTAAACAAATAAAATGGTATAATAAATATGCTAGAGCCTATATTGACAGAGAAACTTTTAATAATGCTTTCAGTAAAATACAGGGTGCTTTAAATATTAAGCCTAGAGATTTTGAAACTAGAATAACATTCGGATACTATTATAGAAAGAAAGGCGAGAAAGAATTATCAGAAGAAGATTATGTATTGGGCGAACAATTATATGAAGATATGCTTGCTTATACAGGTAAGAAGAAAGAAAAAGAAACTATATACGATGAACGCGGTCTTCTTATGATAAGCAGAGCAAGAAATATGTTAGAACCTCAGTATTATGATATAGCTTATACTAATTATATTGATATGGTTACTTTCTTTGGAGACGGTGTTGTACCTAGAAAGAGAGCTATGCTTATAAAGATATATCAGGATAATTATGAGCATGTAAAAGCTTTGCAGGATCATATAGAGTTATTAAAACCAGGATATATAGACGATGAAGTTTATCCTAAATTGGCACAGTATTTGCTTGATAAAGATGATTTCTATGGTTCAAGAGTATTGTTTGAAAAACTTTTAACTGCTTATCCTAATAATTTGGAATCTATAGTTGGATATGCAGATTATGAAACTAGATTAAAACATTATGACAGAGCTATGGAATTGCTTAATACAGCAGCATTACCTTTGTATGAATCTAATCCTTTTAATAAGGGCAAAGAGTATGTTTATAATATGTTAGGTCAGATATATTATAATTTGGGAGAATACGGAAATGCTGTAAGAAACTTTAATGAGGCACTTGCTATTAATGAAGTATATCCAGACGCTAATTATAATTTGGGTAATGTTTACTTCTATAAAGATAAAGATTATGCTAAAGCCAAACAGTATTATCAAATGGCTTATGATAATTTAGCTCCGAATCTTAGAAGTGATCAGCTGCTTTATAACTTATCTTGGATATATTATTCAGATGGAGAATATGACAGTGCTTTTGAAGGATTTAATGCATTATTCCAGAAAAATCCTAGCAATAGTGTAGTATCTTATGCATTAGGTAATTCTCTTTTACATTTGGATAGAGCTAATTTGGCTAATGGTTTTTATAGAAATGCTTTAAGTCAGGTACTAGCTAAACGAAATAGTTTAGGAAGATTAGAAATGCGTACAGAGAGGGATTTTATACTTATAAGTTATTTGGCTAGCCTTTATAACAATATAGGTGTTTCTTATGCTTATAACGCGGCTGTTACAAATACTGTATTAAATGAACAAGAGGCATTTAAACATTTTGTTTTGGCAAGCGAATATTTTGACCAGATTAGAACCTCTAATATAGATTTGGAGAGAGCAGAAAAAAGGACTGTATTGGTTGATGATCAAAATATTGGAGCTGCTACATATAATATTATGTCTATGCAGTCTAAAAGAAATTTGAAAGAAACAACTGTTATAGATGATTATATACCTAAAGACATGTATTATATAAGATAATTTAAGATAATAGTAAAAGTTTGCATAAATTAAAGCAGGGCTTAGTATAGTAAAGTCCTGCTTTTTTATTACTGTCATTTATTTTTTATCATTTTTACTTTATCTTTTGCTGCTGCTTTAGTTGTATTTTTATTTGATTCTGTATATGCCTTAGTCAGCCGTACAATGAAAACAGTAAAAATATTGTCAAACTTAAGAATTTTTAGTATATACTGGAACGATTTCATTTTGTCAACTGATGTACATTATATAGAATTATCAACTTTTTTGCCGCACAAAAAAGTTTTTGCCAAAGGCACGCTTC
>NZ_CASEGO010000170.1 GCF_949287625.1 uncultured Brachyspira sp.
CATAAACGAATACATTCAGCTTTAAATTATGATACACCTATGTTATACTTCAAAAAGATAAGGAATACTTAAATGCAATATGTATGGCACCCATGCAAAATATTGTTATTATCAAAAAATAATATTTACTATTTACAAAAATGCTTATTAAGATATAATCATAAAAATTAAATAATTTTTGTATTGGATAATAGGTAAATTATGATAAAGAGTAATATATTAACATTAATAGTATCTATAATAATAACTTTAACAGCATTTTTAACTATAAATTATTCTATTAATAAAGATACTGATACATCTTTAAGCTATATTAATATAATGAATACAAATTATAAAAACTCAAGAGACTATGCCTTAGATGAGTACTATATATATGATTATAAAGATAAGGTTAATAAATTAAAAGAAGTATTTAAATCAACTCCTATAACTGCAAGACTAAAATATCGTGCTAGTCTTATATCATACATAGGAGAAGAAGAGATTGTTATAAACGGTATTGATATAAAAAATGATAATGAAGTTTTCAATATATTAAAAAATGAGACAGTAGAAAATTTTGATTCAAGTAATTCTATAATAATAAGTAAATCAATAGCTTCTGTTTTAGATCTCAATACTAACGATACTGTTATATTAAAACTCATTACAAAAACAGGTCATTATAATGCTGAGGAATATACTATTATAGAAGTATCAGAAAAACTAGATTATAACTATGCTCTAATAGATATTGATAATTTAAATAATTTTATAGTAATGAAAGATACTGCAACTGAAGTTTATGTTAAAAAAAATATTAGAGATTTAAATAATTATGATGATGATGTGAAAATGATTTTCGGTGATGATTTTTCTCTTTATTCAAAAAATGATATTTTAGGAGAAAATTATAATATCAATGAAGATAATAAAATAATTAATATTTATATATTATTAGTTTATTTATTTGTATTGTTTTCAGTATTTTTATTTATTAATTCATATACGGTACGAAAATATAAAATCTTATTAAAAAGCAAAGTATTATTTTCTTTTATTGGTTTTATAATATCATTTATTATATATTTTATTATTGTCAAACTATATTATAAAACAGACTTTATATTTAATTATATATATGGCTGCATGCTTGCTGTAAATATACTATCAGTTTTATCTGCTAATTTGAAATACAATATTTTAGAGAATCTATTTATAATAAAAGAAGAAAATTATAATAAAAATAAGAATTTACTTATTGTAATAGCTTTATCATTTACTTATGCACTAGTTTTGATATTGTTATACTTGTCATTTGTTTCATTTACAGATGATATTTCTAATAATAAAAAATTAGAAAGCATAGTGAGGATAGTAAAGTATAATACTTCAGAAAATACATTTTTATTTAAAGGCTCTATAGATGATAATATATATAATATGCTCTATAGAGAAATAGAATCATATGACAGATATGCAGAAATTGAAAGAGCGGTTAATTTTCCAGTTGGTGTAGTTATAAGAACTGGAAGTATAGCTTCAAGAGTATATACTTATGAAAAAAATATATTAGAAAGCGGACTTAGCGTATCTAATATTATAATAGAAGGAGAGATATTTGAAAGTCCTAAAAGAGAAATCATTATAGGTAAAGATTTGGCTAATTATTTAAACTTAAAAATAGGAGATGCTTTGTCATTAATAGCAAAAGCTTCAAGAGGCTGGCTTGAAACAGGATATTTTTATGTGAGCGGTATATATGATTTGAAAGATAGAAATTATGATATTATAGGAGATATTACTGCTATGAATAGTTTTATATATTTAAAAGAAGGCGATAAATCTCCATATAATGAAAGTATAATAGTTTTTTCTGATAATGATAATATATATTCTCTTTTAGATAAAAGTGATTTTGTAAATAGTAATAATTTGAGGGCTGTATCTGCAAGCGAAGAGTATTATACAGAACATAATGTCCTAGATAAAAATGTAATTATTTTATTTATAATATCTTTAGCATTTACTTTATCTTTACTATCTTCATCAATACTATCTATTTTTCACAGACGCTTATCAAAGTTTATAATGGGGTGGTATAAAAAGGTACTATTAAATATATTATATTTAGTATCTCTACTAACTTCTATTATAATATCAGTGTTAATTGTATTTATACTTTTTCCTTTTAGTTTTAAATTTTTATTATTTAGTATATCTATAGTTGTATTGTCATTCATATTATCTATTTTGGTATCTAATTATAATAATATATAATGAATGTAATGATTGAAAAGGATTAAAAATGAAGTTTTTTAAAAAAATATCAAAGAGAAATAAAATAATATTTTTAATTGTTATAGTATTATTTACTTGTATAACTTTGTATATGTATAAAACAGCACATTCTTTGAGAGTAAGATATATTACATTAGAGTTTGAGGATTTGCCTGAAAGTTTTGATAATACAAAAATTGCTTTTGCCGCTGATATGCATGCGGGGCTTTATATACCAGAGAGCCATATAAAAAATATGTCTGCTTTGATAACTAATGAAAACCCTGATATAATACTATTTGCAGGCGATTATATTTATAGTGCCCCTCATAAGTTTAGTCATTATGATGAAGAAAACACAAAGAAATTTGCTAATGGCATAAAGGGCTTGGAAGCAAAATACGGAAATTATGCTGTATTAGGTAATCATGATAATTGGGAAAGTACTTCTGATGTTTCAAATGCTCTATATTCAAACGGATTTAAAGTTATGGATAATAATATTTTATTTATAACAAACGAAATGGGGGAATATATATCTATAGGAGGTGTTGGAGATTTTTTAACTGATAATGTTGATTTTGAAGCGGCAACTAAAAATGTTAAGTCAAATGATTTTCATATATTATTATCCCATGAACCAAATATCCCTTTAAAAAGAGCCAAAGATAGAGGATATACAGAAGTTATAGATTTATTTTTATCAGGTCATACTCATGGGCTTCAAATAAGTTTTCTTCCTATGTGGGTTTGGGAAGGCTTAAATAAAAATAAGGAATATCCTCATTTTCCAGTAATTTACGGCATTATGAATTATGGAAAGATGAAAGTATATGTAACCTCTGGAATAGGTGCAGTACTTATGCCTTTTAGATTATTAGCATATCCTGAAGTTGTTATAATAAATTTAAAGAGAAAGTGATTTAATATATATAATTACAATTTGTTAAAATTAATTTTTTAAATTTAAAATATTTGCAGGGCTTCACAGTCGTGCCGACTAAGTCTAGCGAAAGGCTAAATTTAGCAATTTATCCTACATATAAAACATAATTAGTACTATTTAGTGTTATTTTTTATTTGCACTTTCGCGAAGCGTATCCGAGCTTGTCGAGGATATAAGGTTCTTTGACGAAGTACGACTGCGACCGAAGGAAGTACTGTTAAGTATGGTGTGCGGTGGGAAAAAGTTGAATAAAAAAATTGACAAACTTAAAAATTTTCAGTATATACTGGAACGATTTCATTTTGTCAACTGATGTACATTATATAGAATTATCAACTTTTTTGCCGCAC
>NZ_CASEGO010000171.1 GCF_949287625.1 uncultured Brachyspira sp.
AAAATTTTATTTCTTCGTCTGTTAAATTAAAATCCATATTTTGATTATACCATAAATTAAAAAATTGACAAACTTAAAAATTTTCAGTATATACTGAAACGATTTCATTTTGCCGACTACTGCACATTATATAATTATTATCAACTTTTTTGACGCACACGCTCTGCGGGCTTCGCCAAAGTTTTTGCCAACACCATACCTAATGGTACTTCCTTCGGTCGCAGGCGGACTTCGTCGGAACGCAGAGCGGGCATGACTGTGTGCTTCGCAGGGATAGCCCACACAAATCTAAAATTTAAAAATTTATTTTTTGACAAACTATATCTGTTTAGGTATATACAACATATAAAATTTTTATAATTTATAAAAATTTTATATGTAATATTATCAAGTACTTTTGAAATAAGTCTATTAATTCATACTTTAATAAAAACTTATCTATTTTAATTTGAATGCTGCAATAGTAAAATCATCATCAGGAGCCATATATGAAAGATATTCGTAAAAATCTTTTTCTATATTTTCCATTATTTTTTCTATTTTATTACTTCTATTATCATAAAGAACTTTTTTTAATCTTTCTATACCATATAAATCGTACTTATTCTTTGATTTTGAGGCTTCTGTTACTCCGTCAGTATAAAAAAATAATATGTCATTTGTTTTTATATCAATGGTTTCTTCCTCATATTTTGCTTTTGGAAAAAGTCCTATTATGGTGCCCCCCTTAGTAAATTCATTTATACCATTTTCTCTTACTAAAAGCATTGGAGTATGAGAAGCATTTGAATATGTAAGTTTTTTATTTTTTAAATCTATTTCTGCTATAATCATAGTAAGATAATAGTTAATTGGAAGTATCTGTAATAGATAGTTATTTATATCATACAAAAAAGAACTTACAGATTTGAAAGAAGAAGCCAAATTTCTAAAAGCTGTTTTAAACATAGCAGTAATGATTGCCGCCTCTACACCATGTCCGCTTATATCAGACATAATAAATAGTATTCGGTTATTATCTATATTCACATAGTCAAAAAAATCTCCGCCTATTACTTCAAATGGTTTATATAATGATGCTGAAGTAATATAATTATTGTTTGGCATTTTATTTGGAATCATGTATTGCTGAAGTTTTCTTGCTTTTTTCATATCTCTCTTATATTGTTTTTTTATATTATCAAGTACATCATATCTTCCTAAAATATAGCTGTTTTTCTCTTTTAAGTCTATTATTGCCTTTTGATAATCATTTATTGCTGAACTGTTTATTTTTTCAAATCTGTATATTTTACCGTCCAATGTCTTTTCTTCTATTTCTTTATATTCTTTAATTAAATACATTTTTGTTAAATATTTGTAAAGTATAAATGAAGGAATAAAAAATAATAAAAATAATAGAAATAATAGTATAAATATAAATTTATTTTCATAATATGAAATAGAAGCTATATTAAGAAGTATAAATAGCACTAGAAATACTATAGAAATAAATTTTAAAAACATTAAAATACGTTCATCTTTCATATTTATATACAAAACTTTATATTACAATAATGAATTATAACAAAAAGATTATAGTTTGCAAATATTTTTTGCAAAATAAAGAGTATAGATATTGCAAAAATTGGACTTACTTTATACAATATAGATATATTAAGCATACATAAACGCTTAATAAATTTTTTTAAGGAGAAGTAATATGAATAGATGCGAAGGTATATTATCAGCTCTAATGACTCCATTTACAAAAGAAGGTAAATTGGATGAAAATGTTTTAAGAAAATATGTAAGACATAATATAGACCGCATGAAAGTAGACGGTTTATATGTAGGAGGTTCTACAGGAGAGGGACTTCTTATGTCTAAAGAAGAAAGAATGGCAGTTTTTGAAATAACAAAAGAAGAGGTTGCTGGTAAAATTCCTCTTATTGCTCATGTAGGTACTTTAAATCTTAATGAAGCATGCGAAATGGCAAATAAAGCTGAAGAATTAGGTTATGATCTGATTTCTGCTGTTACTCCATACTATTATCCATTCTCTTTTGCTGATATTAGCAAATATTATAATACTATATTAAACTCTACAAGCAAAACACCTATTGTTATATATTTCTTACCTACACTTTCAAATAACAGTATATCTTTAGATGATTTTGGCAAATTATTCGAAAATGACAGAGTAATGGGTATAAAATACACTTCATCTGATTTATTCTTACTTGAAAGATTAAAACAAAAATTCCCTACAAAAATGATGTGGGCTGGTTTTGACGAACTATTAATAGCTTATGCTTCTTATGGTTTAAGATCTGGTATTGGTTCTACTTACAATATTCAAGCTCCATTGGCTAAAAAAGTTATAGAAGCTGTTGAAAAAAAAGATATGGAAGAAGCTTTAAAAATTCAGCATGATATGAATGATGTAATATCAACTTTATTAAAAGTAGGTATATATCCAGCTCTTAAAGAATGTATTACTTTCTACGATCCTTCCGCTGTTTCTTACTGCAGAGCTCCTATGGGTTCAAAACCTCTTGGCGACAGTGAAAAAGCCTTATTAAAAGGTATGTTTGATAAATATTTATCTAAACTATAATTAAAAAGTATTATTTTTTGCTGTTATGCTTATTAAGTATAGTTGTTCACGTGTGCATAACAGCATTAAAAAATTATTAAAGGATTTATTATGATATTAAAACCAATAAACAGTGAATTTAATCAGGATTTTCATGATACTATATGGAAAGCAAAAAACTATATTAGAAATCATTATGATGAATTAAAAAAACTACCTAACGGAAAACATTTACTAGACAAAGAAATTTGTGAAGGTGCTTTTATTAATGTTACAGAATATGAGAATAAAGATAATCCGCCTTGGGAATCTCATTTAAAATTTGTTGATATTCAGATTATATTTGAGGGAGCTGAAGATTTTATAATAGCAAATACTTCTACTTTAAAACCTAAAACTTATGATGAAAAAACAGATTATCATGATTGGGAAGGAGAAGGAACAGTACGCTTAACTTTATCTCAGGGAGAAATTTTGATACTTCTTCCTTATGATGCACATAGAGTAGGACTTCCTCCAAAAACAGGAAAAACTCATGTTAAAAAAGCTATAGTAAAAGTTCCTTATAAAGCTTAAGTAAAAATTAATAAAAAAATTTAAAGACTGATGCTAGAAGTAGTATCAGTCTTTTATTTGTTCTAAAATTATTTTAATGATAATTGGTAATAGTTTAAATATTTAAATTTATATAATATACCTAAACAAATACAGTTTGTCAAAAAATAAATTTTTTAAATTTTGTTTAAGAGCCATAGATATTGCACAGTTTTAGTTTAAAAAAAGGAGGTATTCCTTATAATTTAAATTATCACAACAAACAAAAAGGAATACCTA
>NZ_CASEGO010000172.1 GCF_949287625.1 uncultured Brachyspira sp.
ATAATAATAATAATAATAATAATATAGAAAATTACTTTATAAACTTTTATAATTCTTTAGAAAAAAACGCTCTCTTAATAGCATTAGACTTTAATACAGATAATAAAAATAAATTATACACAATAGATAAAAACTATAAAATAATAAGAGACGATATAACTAATCCTTTATCTGGATATTCATTCAATAATTTTGCCATTTATAATAATAAAATATATAAAGATAATAATTTTGATTCAGACATAAAAATAGAAAATGCATTCAATGAAAATAAATTATACGGTATTCCTGCATATTTTGCAGACAGCACTAAAAAAATTAACAAAGCATTATTTTTGGATAGAGACGGAGTATTAATGCATGATGTAGGATATATAGGAACTACTGACAGAGTAAAAATAAAAAAAGAGTTTACAGATGTAGTAAAATATGCAAACAAAAAAGGCTATATAACAATAGTAACAACCAATCAGGCAGGCGTATCATACAATTATTATACAAATGAAGATGTTAATAAAGTGCATAACTATATTTATGAAGAATATAAAAAATGCGGAGCTTTAATAGATGATTTTTATTATTGCCCGTATCATATTAAAGGGCATGTTGAACCATATAATATATTATCAGTGCTTAGAAAACCAGAAGCTGGAATGCATATTCTTGCCTCAAAAAAATATAATATAGATTTAACTTCATCTTTTATGATAGGCGACAGAGACAGCGACATTATAAAAATACCATATCTTAAAACTTTATTAATAGAAACAGATGTTTATGAAATAGAAAATAAAAGTAATATAGTAAAAATAGAAGATATATACGATATACTTATTTAATAATTGATTATTTTTATATATGTTTTTTAATTATTCAGTAATTATTTTTACATATACCTAAATAGATATAGTTTGTCAAAAATTAATTTTTTAATTTAAAATATTTGCATGGCTTTGCCCCGCACCCAACTTCTTTTGTGACGCTGTCCGCCTGCGACCGAAGGAAGTACTGTTAAGTATGGCGTGCGGCTGGAAAAAGAACAACAAAAAAATTGACAAACTTAAGAATTTTCAGTATAATTATAATTTTTAATAGTAAGGGTAAAAAATGTTTGATATAATCGCATCGTTATATAACTTTTTTTTCTTAATAAAAAAACAATATTCTAATTTTTCATTAATTACTTATAGAATTTATAGGTAATGACTCACTTAAAGAAAATTCTGGTATAACACTATTTAACTTTACTGATAATACAATCCAAGTATATGCAAAACAAATATTGAAAAAAGAAAATTTCCAAATACCTAGTGAATATATAGAAGTAGGTACACTTAATGGAGCAGCAGCTTATACAGGAAGCTATTATCAATGGTATCAAGACTCATCATCATCACCTATGGTTAAATCATATATATTCACTATAGATGAAAACGGAAAAATATATGCTGAACAATCCATGAAAGATTGGAAATATGAACTAAACAGCAATATATTATCATATTATATTACAGAAGAAAATATAACAACTAAATATACTTACATAATAGAACAAGATAGAGCAATTAATGATGTAAACTATCAAAATAATGAAGAAATGTTTAATGAGTATAAAAAATCTGATTTATTAACACCTTATGCTGGTACATATTCAGGAGAAAGTATAAAACTAACAGTTGATGAAGCTGATGCCATTATGACTCCAACTCTAAATGATTATACCTCAATATTAAATGGAAATGTTCTAACAATATATGAACTTTCTTCTACAATGAAAGAACATAAAATAGTGTTTAATGGTGATGGAACAGCTGCTTATACTAAACCAGATAACGGCGGTACTGTTACATTAAATAGAAATTAATAAATATTAATTAAAATTAAGCCTGTTCATAAAATATTATGAGCAGGCTTTTTTATTTAATTAAATATTTAATCAAAACTTACTTACAAACTTTTATAATTACATTTTATAACTAAACAATTATAAAAAATTATTTAGTGTAAATCTTTCCGCCATGGCGTTCTTTTATTTTATTTACTGTTTCGCTCATCATATTAACAGACTCCATAATATCTTCAAAAGTATCTGGTTTTATTGACTGAGCCCCATCGCATAAAGCATGTTCAGGATCATTATGTACTTCTATAATCATACCATCGGCACCAGCAGCAAGAGCAGCTAAAGTTAAAGGAAGTGCCATCCAAGCCTTACCGCTGGCATGTGAAGGGTCTCCTATTACTGGCAAATGGCTCATTCTTTTTATCATAGGTATAGCAGAAACATCGAAAGTATTTCTAGTATAAGTTTCAAAAGTTCTTATACCTCTTTCGCATAATACTACATTGCTGTTTCCTTTATCAAGTATATATTCTGCACTCATAAGCCATTCTTCCATAGTGTTTGCAAGTCCTCTTTTTAGAAGTATAGGTTTATTTAATTTACCTACTTCTTTTAAAAGCTCAAAGTTCTGCATGTTTCTTGCACCAATTTGTATCATATCAACAGTATTATCAAAATCTTCTAAATGTCTTATTGATACTATCTCGCTTACAATAGGTATGCCCACCTCTTCTTTTGCAAGTTTTAATATTTTAAGTCCGTCTAAAGCAAGCCCTTGGAAAGCATAAGGCGAAGTTCTAGGTTTGAAAGCCCCTCCCCTAAGTATTGAAGCTCCTGCAGCTTTTACACTTTTAGCAATATTAATAACCTGTTCCTCACTTTCAACCGAACAAGGACCAGCTATTATAACAGGTTTAGCACCTCCTATTTTTACTCCGCTTACATCAACAATAGTATCTTCTTTTTTGAAGGCTCTGTTTGCTCTTTTGAAAGGCTCCTGAACTTTTAAAACTCTGGCAACACCTGGTAAAGTAGCCATTAATTCTCTGTCAACTTTTGAAGTATCGCCTACTATACCTATAACAGTGCAGTCTACACCTACTATCTTATTAGTACCAAGTCCTGCATTTATAAGTCTTTCTGTTATATTGTTTATATATTCTTCTTTAGCGTTTGGTTTCATTACTATTATCATATTAGTCAATCTCCTAAATTTAAAATATTATGTCAGATGTTTTTAGTTTATTATCATATGGGTATTAAAAAATTTAATTTTATATGTGTTTGTTTGTGAAAAAAATAGAATATACTGGCGTCTTAAACGCCAAAAAAGCTAAAGAAAAATGTAAAGCAAAAAGAATTACTTATGATATTTGAAATAATTTTACCTTTCATAGTAAAATATTATATATAAAAATTAATAAAAGTCAAGTAATAGATATACAATTAATTGCACGGGTTCCATACATATTGCATTTAAGTATTCCTTAATTTCTTAAAGTATAGCATAGGAGTATCATAATTTAAAGTAGAATGTATTCTTTTA
>NZ_CASEGO010000173.1 GCF_949287625.1 uncultured Brachyspira sp.
TTCATAGCTATTCCTTTTTGTTTGTTGTGATAATTTAAATTATAAGGAATACCTCCTTTTTTTAAACTAAAACTGTGCAATATCTATGGCTCTTAAACAGTTTATTATATTTTTACTTCTGGTAATAATTAAAAAAATGTTATATTATTATACGCACACTAAAAATTATAAAGGAATTATAAAAATGAAAGCATTAATTATTACAGACAATTTCTTTGAAGATTCAGAATTGTTTTATCCGTATTTCAGACTTATAGAAGAGGGCATTGATGTTGATATAGCAGCTCTAAACAAAGGTGAGATTAAAGGAGAATATTTTTTCAAAGTAGAAGCAAAATTAAATTTCTCAGAGGTTGATCCTTCAAATTATAAAGTCTTAATAATACCCGGAGGAAGAGCCCCTGAAGCTATAAGAGGCAATGACGATGTAAAAAGAATTATCAAATATTTCGTTGATAATAACCTCACTATAGGAGCAATATGTCATGGACAGCAGACTTTGATATCAGCTAAAGTTTTAGAAGGCAAAGACGCTACATGCTATATAAGTATAAAAGATGATTTAATAAATGCTAAAGCTAATTATAAAGATGAAAAAGTAGTGGTATGCGGTAATATTGTAACTTCAAGATGTCCGGACGATTTGCCTTATTTTGCTAAAGAGATAATAAAAAAACTCAAATAATATTTTGATATTATAAAAAACCTCATGCTTAAAAAACATGAGGTTTTATTATATGATTAATCTTTAATTAAAAGAAAGTTATTTTTATTGTTTGGTTAAAGTTCCTTGTCCAGCAACTATTCCATCAGCAGGTGCTCCTGTTCCATATTGTTTCATTTTTCATTCAGCAGCTTTGTCAGAAGTGAATGTACACTCAAAAACTTGTTTAAATCCATCTTGTTCCATCATAGTAATTTCATAAGTTTCATTTCCTTTGTCTGTTATTTTGTCTTTGGTGATAGATTGTCCTTCTTGAATAACGTATTGAACATTTCCTGTTATAGTGCCGTTTGCATCTATATTAATAGTTCCGCTTATAGGTGATTGATTATAATCTTTGCCTTCAACTTGCCAGTTACCCTGATAAGTTTGTATTCCCTTATTAGGTGTAGGAGGCGTAGGGTCTGTGCCTTTTTTCTCTCCGCAGCTTACTGCAAATATGCTTATTAAAATTAAGCCTGAAATAATTGATAAAATTTTGTTTTTCATTTTTATTCTCCTTATTTATATTTTGAATATTATTAAATAAAAAATAATAGACATGAATATTTATTAAACATGTCTATTAATTTTATTTGCTATTAAAAAATTAATTAAAATCTTTTGGTCCGAATCTGAATCCTAATTGCAATCCTATATCATAGCTGAGTAATGGTGCTTCGCTATGAGCTCCTGTTGTACTATCAATAGTTGTATTTATAGAACTAATAGCATCAACTCCTGTGTATAAACCTATATTCATTGCTATTTTTTCTGTGAAGAATATTGAATAATCAAAAGTTAATTTACCATAAAAACCTACAGGACTCATAAACTTTGTACTAGCATCTTTAAAAGCATTTTTTACCAACTCATCTTTCCAATTTTGTGTTATAGCCATAGGTATTATAACGCCAAGTCCAACACCGATAGAAAATGCTTTTATATTAAACTTTGGAAGTATACCTATTTTTAGGTTATGAGTGTAGAATGAAGCACTTCCTAATTTTTGAGTACTTTCCGGAGCGTCAATTTGTTCAATTCCATTTGGATTTTGTATTTTTGCTGTGTCAAAATTAGCATTGAAACTGTCAAAACTATAGCCCAATTCTCCTAAAAGACTTATTCCAAAATTATCCTTTATCTGCCACATATAACCTATTTGAGCAGATACTCCAATATCAAAACCTACTTTATTGCCTGAATAATAGTAAGTTCCATTTTTTGCTTCTTGAGTTGTATACATGTTATATTTAGGAAGTAAATTTATATTAAGTCCGAAAGGCACATTAAATATAAACTCAAATCCGCTTGCAGCAAATGCCGAAGTGCTTAATGCCATTATCATAGCAGAAGCTAAAATTATTTTTTTAACTGTTTCATGACAAACCCCTTATATTTTTTATTTATAACAAATGAAGTTTTTTATCCTTCAGTTAGTTATCGTTTTTATAGATTTTTATGTATTTTATTGATTAGTTAAGCGGGCATTATTAATTATCAAATATTCTTTGTAGTATGATACTCTGTACATATACTCAAGAGCATTTATAAAAGACTCTTCTATATATTTTTTATCATATTCTTCATGTTCTTTTAGTCTGATATCATACATAACTGCTTTATATATGGTTTTATAATTAGCATCAAAAAATATTTTTCTCTCCCTATTCTCTTCTTCTTTAAATTTTATTTCTTCATATTCAATTTCTTTTACTTTTTCTTTAAGCCTTTCTTCATCTTCCTCATTATAAATATTTTCCTGATTATAAAAGAATAAAGCATTATTAATAAATATATCCTCATACTTTTTTACATCTTTCAAATCAAGATTTTTTAATTCATTTAAAAGGTTATAGTCTTTTCTATCTTCCAACTCTTCTGCTGAGCTGTATAAATACATTAAAGATGAATGCAAAGAATCAAGTATATCTTTGCAGCTTTTTGCCATATAAGGATTAAAAAAGTATATGCTCTCTGCTATATAGAAAAATGTATTTATATCATCTATAATAGAATCTATATTATGCATTTTTTTATTGCCGTATTCTTTACTTCCTACATTAGAAAATACAATCTCTTCTTTGCTTTAAACAATATCATAATCAATTCTAAACCTTATAAATGAGCATAAAAACCTTAGAAAATCATAATTTTTTAGAATTAAACTAACATAATGATGTCCGTAATTTAAAATGGATTTGAATTTATTTTCATTTTCAAAATAATTTTCATGATTTAAATTATGCATTCCGTATGTTTTAAGAATATTATTTGAATATAGTTCAGAAAATAATTCTTTTAATTCATTTTTCATTTCATTGTACTTATCTATACATAATTTAAGAACTTCATCATACTGGAATTTTTTTAATTCTTCTTCTGAAAAATCTAGTCCTATAGAAAAAATATCTATATAGCCTTCAAGATATAAATATTTTATTTTTTCTGCGAAATGATAAAACATCTTATCAAAATATACAGCATCACTAGATAAATATTCTGATAATGATAAATACTCTTTTATTTCCGGATCTAATATCATACTAATAGAACTAATATATACCTAAACAAATATAGTTTGTCAAAAAATAAATTTTTTAAATTTTGATATTTGTGGGGCTTTGCCCCACACCCCAGTTCTTTTGTTGGCACAAA
>NZ_CASEGO010000174.1 GCF_949287625.1 uncultured Brachyspira sp.
ATTTACAAAAATTTCTACTAGGCATATTTCATGATAACTTAAAATATAATGGAGTTAGATAAAATAAAAAACTTGAATGCCTGACGAATTTATTCGGCATGATCTTTTAATGAAAGTTTTTTATTTTTTATAATAAAATTTTTCATGATAACTTAAAATATAACGGAGTTAGATAAATGAGTATATTTAATTTTATAGATAAACATAATGCCAATAAAAAACTTTCTATATATACAAGTATAATAAGTTTTTTACTAGGCTGCATATGGGTATTTGTTAATCTTATTTACAGAGGCAGGGCTGTTACTAAAGAAGAGGCTATTGCTGTTGTAATAATTTTACTTGGGCTTAATGCTGTGAGTTTCGGCAGCGATTTGAGAGGTTTTTTGAAAATACTTAAAGGCAGTAATGATAATAAAAAACCGGAGGAAAACGATGATAAAAACTCTTGATGAAGCTATAACTTTTTATAAGAAAAAATATAAATTATTGGAAAATTATGATATAGAAAAAGCTGAAGAATATAAACAGTTAGCTGATTGGCTTATAGATTATAAAAGATTAAAAGAAGACAAAGAAAAAATAAAGAATCGTTGGAATATGATTTATGATCATTATACAAAAAATCAAGTAGATAAAAACATAAATGAAAAAGAAATAGAAGCATTAAAAGAGGGGTTATGTCAGTAGCTATAACTTTCATATTAAACTTCATTAAAAATAAAGTGCTTGAGATTATTAAATCTAAATATTTTTTAGTGTTTGTGCTTTTTGCTTTGATTGCCTTTATGGTATGTTTTATAATATTTCAATTAAAAAGCAAAGACAAAAAGATAAAAGATTTAGAGAACAAACTCTACACTACAAAACTTGAATTGTCAAATATGGTTATTCAAAAAAACATTGCTTTTCAGTCTAATAGTCAATATATAAAAGAGATATACACAAACAGCAATGAGGCAATAGAAAAACTTAGCTCTGATAAAAAATACAATTCTAATGAAATAAATACATTAGATAGAATAATTAAAGACTACAATACAGCACGCTCTCCTCCTAAATGATTAAACATGTTTTGAGAATAATATAAAAGCGAGGAAATAATGAAAAACTTTTTAATCAAAATATGGGATAAGATAAAACAGTATAGAGCTGTTATTATTATGTATTTAATGATGTTAATAGTCAGCATTGTATCTGACATAATGTTTGGCGGATTTAATATCATTAAATACATAGCTTATGCTGTTTTACTTGCTATACTAGTTATAATTATGGTCGTCTATAAAGATAAAATTAAACAAGCTATAGACGATGTTGAAAACAAAGTAGATAATAAATTAAATTAATTATTTTTTTTGAGGCACTATGAATAGGATTAGAGATGAAACAAAAAGAAACGACAAGTATAATACAAGAAAAAATAAAAGAATTAAAAATTAAGCAGCATATTTTAAGAGGTGAAAGAAAGTATTATGAATATATTTTATTTCATCGTGATTTATTTCAAAATGGTATCAATAAAAGCAGATTAATATTATCTAAAGAAATGGAATGGTATATTAAACATAATTCTATAAAAATTGTATGTATTCATTGTAAAAACAAGATTGATAATTTAACTGATGAAATAGTTGATATTAGTTTAGAAATACAAAAATTACAAGAAGTTATTAAAGAATAATGAAAAATAAAATCTTATTAATTATATTTTTGCTTATATTTTTTACTAGCTGTACAACCGTAAAATATGTTACAGTTCCGCTTTCTCCTCCGCCTGAACCTTATAAAGTAACTGAAGGGCAGATTAAAACTCAAAAGGACTTATTCAAAGAGTATCAAAAAACTCTCATAAAGCTAAATGAGTGGGAGGCTTGGTACTTAATTCAAACTAACATTGACAAAAAAAATAAATAGCTATACTATTTAATAGCTTAGTTAAACATTCGGCACTCTTATTTTTAAGGGTGCTTTTTTATTAAATAAAATAGCCTTGCCTTCAGATTAAATAAAACTAAAAGCAAGGCAGGAGTCATTATGAATAAATTTCCATTAAAGGAATATCAATTTTCTTGTATTTGCCTCTCTTGAAACATTTTTAATATATCATTAAAATGTACGCATTTAGGCTCTTCTTCTTTAATCTTAAATAAATTATGATTTTCTAAAGCTGTATTTAATCTTTTTTTATCAGCTTTTATATAATGTTTTATTGTAGTATCTATTTTACTATGTCCTAACAAAAGTGCTATGTCTTGAACTTGAATATTGTTATCATTATAAAGTTCACTCGCTAATCCTCTTCTGAAGCTGTGAAGAGTAAAATTAATATTATATTTTTTAGCCAGTCTGTTTGCTATATGTGAAATACTTTCTATTGTACATGCTTTGCCGCATTGAGTTATTAAAAGATTTTGTACATTTTTTCTGCTCTTTTTTTTCTTTCAATTAAATAATCTTTTAAATAGTTTTTTACTATATCAGCTAAAAGGACAGTACGAGGCTTTTTATTTCCTTTCACATTTGCGATATAAATTGTATTATTTTCAAAATCTATATCATCTAATTTAATTCCGCAAACTTCTTTTCTGCGTATTCCTGTAGTTGCTAAAATTAGAAACATTAAAATATTTCTTTGATTAGCAAAGCCTTTTTTCTTTTTCATAAGTTCTATTATTTCTAATGTTTGATTAGAATTGATTGTACTTGTATTTTGTACAACATATTCAGGTATTTTGACATTTAAAATACTTATATTCAAATCTGCCTCGTAAACATCATTTAAAAAATTAAAATATTTATTTAGTCCATTTTTTACATTTTTTGCTATATTGCGTCCTTTTTCATTTATGATTTTAGAATATATTTGAATGATATGTCTTTTTTTTAATTCAGTTATAGATACATCACTGTATTTGAAAAAATATTTTTCTAAAGCATAACAGTAGTTATATGTTGTAACTTTAGAAATACTTAAATGACAATAAGCAATAAATTCATTTTTTAATTGTGTGAACTCATACATTGTCTTAGCTCCAAAAAATTATTAAAGGTAGCTATAAAGCTAAAAACAATGACAATTCTTTGAACTATTATCGTTGTTTATAAAAAAAACCTTTAATAATGTTTATGTATACAGTATATATTTATACTAAGTTAAAGTCAAATTCTTATGGCAACTTTTTTAAAAACTTTATGATTTTTTATTTTTTGTATATTTTTTTATTTTTTGTTTAAGAGCCATAGATATTGCACAGTTTTAGTTTAAAAAAAGGAGGTATTCCTTATAATTTAAATTATCACAACAAACAAAAAGGAATAG
>NZ_CASEGO010000175.1 GCF_949287625.1 uncultured Brachyspira sp.
GTATAGCAAATTCATTTGCTATACATTTTTAGCGAATAATTTTTATTAGCAATAATAAAAAATAATAATTCTGTTATATACTTTAGAAAAGCTGCGAAATTTCTTAATAAAAGATTAATTATCAAATTTGTATAATTAATACTTGATTTTTTTATTAAGTATTAAAAAAACTTGACCTACATTTTACAACAAACATAAGCCAAGTTTTTAATTTTACTTTTATTAAAAATATTATTTAAGAATTATAAAAATCATAAAGAAGACAAAACTTCCTCTATACCTTTTAATTTATCTTCAAACTCTTTTTTCTTTCTGTTTTCTGTGTCAATAGCTTCCTGTTTAGCTTTATTAATGAAATTTTCATTGGAAAGTTTTTTGTTTACTGCTTCCAAATCTTTTTTATATTTAGACGCCTCTTTTTCTAATCTTTTTTTCTCAGCTTCTAAATCTATTATGCCTACAAGATTAACATTTATCTCACCGCCTTCAAATACTTTAACAAATGAGCCTTTATTTCTTTGAGTATCTTTTGATGAAACTATATTTAATGATTCAGTAAGCGAAAGCGATGATATAATATCTTTATAGCTTTCAGAAGTATTTTTAAAATAGTCTGAAGTGTAGCGTATTATTACATCAAGTTTTTTATTAGGAGGTAAATTAAATGATGAACGTGAGTTTCTTATTCCAGATACTATATCCTGAATTAAGTTAAAATCTTTTTCTATATCTTCAAATATATATTTATTATTAATTTTAGGATACTCTCTAATCATCAATGCCTTTGAATCAATATTATGTTTTGGTAAATTAGAATAAATCTCTTCTGTGATAAAAGGCATAAATGGGTGAATCATAGCCATTGACTCTTCAAGCACATACAATAATACAGCAATAGTTTTTTCTTTTTTGCTTTCGTCTTTTAAATCAAACTTGCTTATCTCTATATACCAATCGCAAAACTCATTCCAATAGAATTTATAAATAGTCTGAGAAGCCTCATCAAATCTGTACTCTTTTAATTTTTTAGTAGTCTCTTCAATAGCTTTCTGAAGTCTTGATAATATCCATTTATCCTTATTTTCAAGTTCAAAACTATCTAAATCTTTTATATTAGCATTATCTTCAATGTTGCCAAAAATATATTTAGCACTGTTGTATATTTTATTAGCGAACTTTCCGCCCATTTTGAAAAGTTCTCTGTCAAGCCAAATATCCTGACCTCCTAATGAAGTTATAAATGATAGAGTAAATCTAAAAGCATCAGCTCCATGTTCTTCTATTATTTCTATAGGGTCAATGCCGTTTCCCAAACTTTTAGACATTTTTCTTCCGATTTTATCTCTTATAAGTCCGTTAAGATAAACATCTTTGAAAGGCACATCATTCATAAAATGAACTCCAGCCATAATCATTCTAGCAACCCAGAAGAATAATATATCATAACCAGTAACAAGTGCTGTAGTAGGATAAAAATATTTTAATTCTTCATTAACTTCAGGCCAGCCGAAAGTAGAAAAAGGCCATAGCCAAGAAGAAAACCAAGTATCAAGTACATCTTCATCTTGATGAATATTTTTACTTTTACATTTAGTACATTCTGTAATGTCAGTTTTTGACACCATCATCTCGCCGCAGTCATCACAGTACCATACTGGAATCCTATGTCCCCACCATAATTGTCTGCTTATACACCAATCTCTGATATCAGTCATCCAGTGATTATAAGTATTAATCCATCTTTCAGGATATATTTTTGTATTACCGTCATTAACAGCTTTGTATGCTTTTTCTGCCAAAGGCTTCATTTTTACAAACCATTGATCGCTGTAATAAGGCTCTACAACATTATGACATCTGTAGCAGTGTCCTACTTGGTGCTTGATATTATCCTTTCCAACAAAAGCTCCCAACTCTTCAAGCTCTTTTATAATCATACTTCTAGCTTCTTTTACAGTTTTACCCTGATAATGAGAAGGAGTATTTTCATTGAATGTACCGTCTGGATTTAATATATTGATAATCTCTAAATTATGTCTTTGAGCTATAGCAAAGTCATTAGGGTCATGAGCAGGTGTTATTTTTAAAGCTCCAGTACCAAACTCTTTATCAACATAAGTATCTTTTACAAGTCTTAATTTTCTGCCTACTATAGGAAGTATCAAAACATTCTCTTCTGTAAGATGAGCATATCTCTCATCATCTGGGTGAACAGCAATAGCAACGTCTGCCAAAATAGTTTCTGGTCTTGTAGTAGCTATTTCAATATAATCATTAGTGCCGTCTATTTGGTATTTAACATGATACAAAGCTCCTGCCACCTCTTCATGTTCTACTTCATCATTAGCCAAAGCAGTACCGCAGCTAGGACAATAATTAATAAGATATTTTCCTCTGTATATTAAACCCTGATTATAAAGCTCAACAAATACTTCTCTTACCGCATTGCTTAATCCTTCATCAAGAGTAAATCTTTCTCTCTCCCAATCACAGGAACAGCCTATTTTTTCTAATTGTTTTACTATTATAGAGTGATGTTCATTAGCCACTTCCCAAGTTTTTTTTACGAATGCCTCTCTTCCCAAATCATATTTATTTTTACCTTCATTTTTTAATCTTCTCTCAACAACATTCTGTGTAGCAATACCTGCATGGTCAGTTCCAGGCATCCATAAAGTGCATTTGCCAAGCATTCTATGAAATCTTATAAGTATATCCTGAAGCGTATTATTAAGTCCATGCCCCATATGAAGTACGCCTGTAACATTTGGAGGAGGTATGACTATAGAATATGGTTCTTTATTTTTATCCATAACTGCATGAAAAAATCCGTTTTCCTTCCAGAAATTATATAATTTGTCTTCGATATTTTTAGGAGTATATGCTCCTTCTAAAGTATGTTTCATATTCTTTTTTCCTCCAATAAATCAATAATAATATTAAAAATTGATATGATATTTTATACTATATACAATATTTTTCAATTACTAATTTTGACAGATATTAATTTTTCTTAAATTATAATTTCATAAAAAAATATATATTAAACTTGTTTTAAAACTATTTTATTAAAAGAATTAAAAAAACAGCATAACCGAGACTAAAAAAATTTTATAACTTTTTAATAAGGAATACTTAAATGCAATATCTATGTCTCTTAAACAATTAATTTGAAAACATGCACGGGTTCCATACATATTGCATTTAAGTATTCCTTAATTTCTTAAAGTATAGCATAGGAGTATCATAATTTAAAGTAGAATGTATTCTTTTATGA
>NZ_CASEGO010000176.1 GCF_949287625.1 uncultured Brachyspira sp.
TGAAATTTATCATTTTTAAAATTTGATTTACCTGTTATTTCTAAAATAGATAAATTATCAGACAGACTTAATACTGTTTTCTCAGAAAGCTGTGGAGAACTAACATCAATCTCTATACCAGTTAAAGTTGGACCTAATACAGTCCACACTGTAATTGCTGGGGGAACTGCAATAATTAAAAATAAAATTTTCAGTATTATCTTTTTTCTCTGTTGCATATATATTCTCTATTTAAAATAATAAAATAAAATTGAAATAAAATAATGTAAAGCCTATATATAATGTAATATATGGAATGAATAAAGTTTCTAAAAAACCATAAAAAATAGATGCAAACATTATATATATACAATCAAGTATAATAATTAATATTAACAGTATATAGTATATAAAAAAAAGTAGTGAATGAAAAAAATCCTTTATTTTATTCATTTTATACACTTCCCATTTTTAAAATAATATTTAAAAACATTATCATTAACTACATATGATAATATATTATAAGCATTTATTAAAATGCCTTTTATGTATTCATCATATATAGAGAAACCCCACTTTATCGCATACAGTATCACCCTCTGGTATATTAATTGTATATATATCTTTTAACTCAAAATTAGACTTTCTCTGTGCAAAATCTGCACCACCTAACAACACACTTTCACTAAATTCACAATATTTACCTATTGTACCAAAATGAATATTAGACCAAGCATCATATGGTATATCTTTATCATCATATACATGATGATAACGCCTTGATAAGCCCATACTTGGAAATAAGGCTGATAATTGCCACTTATGGTCCCAAAAACTATCTGTTTTAACTGCATCATAAAACATACCATATTCAGCAGCTACTATTCCTGTATAATTGTTTTGATAGGCTGAAACCATGAAAAAAGACCTAATTATATCTTTTATATTATTACTTTTTAGTAATTCTTTATCAATATATCTATCAGCATCACTAAGTGTTTTGATTTCATATGCTTTTGCTGACTTCAAATTATTTTCAATTTCTCTTGCCATATAATGTGCTATATCTTCGGCATTAAATCCAAGTTGAATATATTTATCTTGTTCTAATACTGGCTTATCTATAAATGGACATAAAATAACTCCATCTCAGTGCCTTATACACAAAATATACTTACAGCCAATAATATCACCTTATATTATTAAATTTAAAAATAATTAAATCTTACTTTAATGTCTTTGTAACTTTTGTTCTACTTAAATCAATATTGATAACACCTTCATTTTCTCTATATATACATAATGCTGTATTATCAGAATAATTATATGTTACATCATAATACCCATAACAGCACTTATCAATTGTATCTCTATATAATATATGGTTACCCACAGAAACCTTTAACCTTATAACTGCTTTACTTGTAAATTTACACAAATAATTAGCTTTTGAATTAAAATGAGAATATTTATCAGATGATATTATCTCAAATGCACTATCCTCATAAAATGTTTTATTATCACATTGATTATTATATGTATTCTCTATTTCTTTAAGCATATTATTTAAAAAGATAACTTTCTTTTCTGAAATTGGTAAATCTACTATAAAAACAAAATACATAAGAATTAGTAACATATTCACAGGAATCCAAAATACTAATATCAAATGTAAAACTTTCTTTAATTTACTTATGTATTCCATACTATGAACCTAATAAAATAATTAAGAATACTACATCCTGAATTACAGAAACAATAAATACAACAATATTTAATAAAAATGCTATATAAACAAATATTCCCATAAATACTGTCTCGGATATATTACTATTGTTATCTTGTAAACCATATATAATACTAATCATTATATGAGCAATAATAGGTAATGGTATTAAAAGTGTATAAAAAAATATTAATATTTTTTTCATAACTCTATGCATAATCACCTACTTTGCGTTCTACTATATGTTTGTAAAATAGTTAATATCTGATTAACAATAATATCAACTGTTTTTATTTCATAATCCTTTGAGATTTGAACACCTATTTTAATAGCTTCTATATCGCCTTCATTATCTCCATAATTACCACTAAATTCACCTAATCTTATAAAGCACTCTTTTATAGTCATATTGCCTTTATTTTTAATATCTGAAATAATTTGTTCTGTTCCAGCACCTTTTAATAATATAAAGTCAGAAGGGTTTATTTTACTGCCAATCACACCAAAATGTATATTTGCCCATACATCATATGGGATTTCTTTATTATTATATCTATGATAAAATTGTTGCGATAAACCCATACTTGGAAATAAGGCTGATAATTGCCATTTATGGTCCCAACAATTATCTGTATAAACCTTATAATATGTTAATACATAATCAGAATATTGTAAATGTAATAAATTATTTTCAATTTCTCTTGCCATATAATTTGCTATATCTTCGGCATTAAATCCAAGTTGAATATATTTATCTTGTTCTAATACTGGTTTATCTATAAATGGACATAAAATAACCGCTCCTTCCTGCTCTCCTTTATTCAGCACATAATAATAAATATTTTCATCTTCATTATATATAATAGTTCCTTGATATTTATCATCTAATAAATTACATGCACTTGTTTTAGTACTATTAGATGCAGCTATAATACTAACATTACCAGTAACTTCTATATTGTTTTTACTTAATGATGCAAAATCTATATCTAATGGATTATTTTTGTATTTATTAAGTATTTCTTTGCATGTATTTTTTAAAGACAATTCTTTTTCTTTCTTTTCTTCGTCTGTTCCTCCTGCTTTATACGATGTCATTACTTTAATTTTTAACCATTTTAAACCAACTATACCATATGAAAAATGATTAAAATTTTCATCATAATTTTCTGCATCTATTTTTATTCCAAAAGTATATATCTTTCTTATATTGTCATCTTTTGGATTACCTTTTAAAGCTAATGCTGGTGTTTTATCATACACATAGTTTGGCTCATTCTCAAGGTTTGTAACATGTAATGACCGTCCATAATAAGATGTATATTTTTCTGATAATTGCAGCTTATTTACTATAGGTTTCTTATCAGGATATATGATATAAAAATTATAACCTTTACTACCAGAAAGAAATATGAATGATTTATTAAATGTTGCAACAACAATGATTACTTCTTTTTTTTGCTGTAGCTGTTTTCTTTGTTTTTCATTAAATATACTGCCTGGTGTAAAATGAAGACAATCACCTGTATCTATATATTTTATTTCTTTTTCATTCATTATGTAATTTTTTTCATATAATACTTTTAATTTATTAAGTGGTATGGTAAAATACCCCCAGCGAATTTTATCGATATTTTCAGATGATGTATAAGCATTAAAATGATGTTCATTAATAAAACTGTCATTTTTTTCCAATAATTCATCAATATTAGAAAGTTCAACTTTTTCAATCAAATCACTAAGTATATCCATTAAATTTATCGTAAATGTTCTTTCTACTTGTTTATTTTCCATATAAGTCTTATTTATATGTATAAAATCTAAGCATTTACCATTGGCTGATTTTTTACACAATAAATCTGCCTTATTAAAAGAAAACAATACTTTCTGGTTACTGCGGGCTTCTGCTGGGTTGTAGCTGAATGATGCCTTGCCATTACTTACTTTGCTTTCAAATATTTCTCCTGTGCTGTTAACCAGCATATAATATGGCTTATCGTTTATTTCTTCATCGTTTAAG
>NZ_CASEGO010000177.1 GCF_949287625.1 uncultured Brachyspira sp.
ATATTATAAAAATACATATTATTAGAAAATATAAAACACAAATTTTACTGTAAAATAATGACTGTTCCATGCAGTTTTAAAAAAATGGGGGTGATGCAATTATAAAAGGCTTGACAAGCTTCTAGATAAATTATAACATATTAAATATTGTGGTCAATACAGAACTATATGCTCACTGATTACTATATCTTTACAATTATAACATATTAAATATTGTGGTCAATACAGAACGCCTGCTGGGTGTTAGCCTGCTGGGTGTTAATTATAACATATTAAATATTGTGGTCAATACAGAACGCACCAGATACTCATTTATTTTTATTTTCTATTATAACATATTAAATATTGTGGTCAATACAGAACAATCAATCTATGATGAATTTAGAATGAATAATTATAACATATTAAATATTGTGGTCAATACAGAACATTGGTGGCTTTAATGGTAAATTTTATACAATTATAACATATTAAATATTGTGGTCAATACAGAACACCCTCCCATGTTTCGTTGTAGTCAAGGTTATTATAACATATTAAATATTGTGGTCAATACAGAACGAGTGCATTTAACGAGGTGGGATTTTTCCGATTATAACATATTAAATATTGTGGTCAATACAGAACGTAGTCTTGATATTTTTATTGGCGAAATTAATTATAACATATTAAATATTGTGGTCAATACAGAACTTTATAATGTAAATTGGCAGCGTGATTATTATTATAACATATTAAATATTGTGGTCAATACAGAACACTATCATTTATTGTTTTATGGTATTCCTTATTATAACATATTAAATATTGTGGTCAATACAGAACAGCATCACAGATACAGATAGTACAGCACAAATTATAACATATTAAATATTGTGGTCAATACAGAACAGTAAAGAGATGATTATGTCTTTATTTTCTATTATAACATATTAAATATTGTGGTCAATACAGAACAGCATTACAGATAATGATAGTACTGCACAGATTATAACATATTAAATATTGTGGTCAATACAGAACAAGCTGGACTTATTACACACTTCCAACCATATTATAACATATTAAATATTGCGGTTAATACAGAACATTCTAGCACATAAATTGTTGTTCGTCTAGATTATAACATATTAACTATTGTGGTAAATAGAGAGCCAAAATGAATATTTCCCTCATACAACGAATATTATAATATATTAAATATTATATTAATACTATTTTTCCGCTACCTTTCCATATAACTTATTATCTTTTATTTCTGTAACTGTTACATTTATAAACTTATTTGGCTCTGTATTTTTGTCATAATGTATAAGCATATAGTTTTCTGTATGACCTTTATTGCCTTTTTCTGAGAGGACTCTGTATGTTTTGCCTATGGAGTTATTATATAAATTCATAAGGCTTTTAAGCCCCTGCTGTCTTAATAATGCGGCTCTTTCTTCCCTTACTTTTACATCTACTTTATTTTCCATATTTTCTGCTGCTGTGCCTTTTCTTTCAGAATATGGGAAAGCATGGTAAAACTCTGTGCCTGCAGATTGTAATGTTTTAAGTGTATCATTAAAATCTTCATCAGTTTCAGAAGGAAAGCCTGCAATAATATCAGAGCCTATTGTTACATTTGGTATAATGCTTCTTGCTTTTTCAATTAATTTTATATAGTCATCTTTTTTATATTTTCTGCCCATAAGTGATAATATTTTATTACAGCCGCTTTGCAGTGGAATATGTAAATGCGGGCATATTTTTTCATTATTTTTTATTAAATATAAAAGCCTGTCATCTATTTCATTAATTTCTATACTTGTAAGCCTTATGCGGAAATCTCCTTCAATTTTTACAAGTTCTTCTAAAATATCAGTGATATTTAACCCTAAATCTTTACCGTAAAGCCCTATATGTATTCCTACAAGCACTATTTCTTTATATCCAAGTGATAAAAGTTTTTTAAACCCGCTTATTACTTCATCTTTTGGCATACTTTTTGGTCTGCCCCTAAGCTCTGGTATTATACAGTATGTGCAGTATGCATCACAGCCGTCTTGTATTTTAAAAAATGCTCTTGTTTTAGTATTTGTGTGAGATAATAATGCACCGCCTGCAAAGCTGCCCTCAGACGCTTTAATATATCCGTCAGTTAAATTTAATATATGGTTTACAAGCTCACTTTTTGAGCCGTTGGTTACAATTATATCTGCCCCGTATTCTTTAAGGGACACGCCTTTTTCTTCAGTTAAGCAGCCTGTAACAATGATTTTTAAGTCTTTATTTTCTTTTCTTAATTTTTCTATATAGTGGGCTGACTTTTTAGCAGCTGTTTCAGTAACAGCGCATGTATTTATAACAACAATATCTGCATCATGAATAGAAGATGCTTCTTTAAAGCCCTGCTCAATAAGCTGTGATAAATAATACTGGTCTTCCCCTGCATTTACTTTGCAGCCAAATGTAACAAAATATATATTCAATGTATGCTCCCTAATAAATATCTCTTTTACAAAGTAAAATAATATGATATTATTTTGTATGAGTAAAGAAAGAAAAGACACAACATTCAAAAAATTAGTAAAATTAGTTATATGGCTTTTAGTAATGACTGTCATAGTTTTAGTTATTTGGAAGCTTTATGGCAAAATAGATATTAAACAGGCAGATTTCTCAAAAGTAACTTTAAAAAAGCAGGAACCCACTATTTATGATATGTACAGGGTAAAAAGTGAGAAGAAAAACAGCCATCTTTATTATGTCCGCATAAACGATATATACTGTGATGCTTATAAATTAAGGGAAACAGATATGCAGCGTTATTTTAAGATAGATATTGTTTTTGAAGCACATAACAAAAAAGATGCTAAAGCGATAGAAGAAATTACGGCACAGACTGTTAATGAAGTAAGGAATATGATGAAACATTATCCTGTAATAGATATAGACAGGCCGTCTATAATGGCATATATAAAGCGGGATTTAAAAGCCAAGATGAATAATGTTTTAAAAAATAATGCTGTTGTAGAAATATATTTTGAGAGTTTTCTCTGTGGCTAGAATAAAATATTCCTACTTTACCCCCATTTTTTTACAAGAATATTTATAACTATTTAATAATAAACAAGAAAATGTTTTATAAGTATAAAAATAGACTTTTAAAAAATAATA
>NZ_CASEGO010000178.1 GCF_949287625.1 uncultured Brachyspira sp.
GATTTCAAAAATTTTATTTCTTCGTCTGTTAAATTAAAATCCATATTTTGATTATACCATAAATTAAAAAATTGACAAACTTAAAAATTTTCAGTATATTCTCTTTTAGATGATGAATTAGAATCTTTTCAGTTAATGGAAAAAAAATATAATACAAAATTTACATTCTATAAACATTATTTAAATATTGATAATGTTAAAGAAGTTCAAGGTTTTGACAGCATAGTTTTTAATGCAAGAGATGAAATAAATGATAAGGTTCTTGACAGATTAAAAGAGTTTGGTATTAAATATATGAGTACAAGATCGGCAGGCTATGATAATATTGATATTGATTATGCTGATAAAATAGGAATAAAAATAGCAAATGTTCCTTCATATTCTCCGAATTCTGTAAGCGAGTTTACAGTACTTTCGCTTCTTGCTCTCATTAAAAATTATAATAATTTGATTATAAACGGATACAATAGAAATTTTATAAGAAATGGGCTTGTAGCAAAGGAATTGAGAAATTTAAATATTGGAGTTATAGGAACAGGAAGAATAGGCACTCTAACTATAAAACATCTTAAAGGTTTTTATCCGAAAAATATATTTGTATATTCAAGAACAGAGAAAGATGAAATAAAAAATTATGCTGAGTATATAAGTTTAGATGAATTATATAAAAATAGCGACGTTATAATATATCATATACCTTTAAACAAAGAAACTAAAGATATGGTATGTAAGGATTCTATAAATAAAATGAAAAAAGGTGTTTATATTATTAATGTAAGCAGGGGCGGTATAGTTAATAATGAAGATTTGCTTGATGGTTTAAAAAGCGGACATATTGGAGGGGCTGCTTTAGATGTGTATACTAATGAAATAGAATATGCTAATAAAGATATAAAAGATATAGTTTTAAAAGACAGTATTATAGAAGAATTATTTAAAATGAAAAATGTTATAATAACTCCTCACTATGCTTTTTATACTGATGAGGCATTACTTAATATGGTCAGCACTTCTATTGATAATATATTTGAATTTATGAATACAGGAAAATGCATAAACAAAATAATAAAGTCTTAATTTATTTAATAACTTTTTATTTTTTTAATTGACTAAGTTCATAAAATTATATAAAATATTTTTACATAGTTTTGATTAACCATTATTTAAGATAGTTAATTGAAATTAGAGAAATAGTTTAATTTTATGGAGTTTATTATGAAAGCTAAAAGGGCATTTTTATCATCTATTATGCATTGGCTTAGTGATATTGTTAATGCTCTCTTCAATATCTTGTTCTAAAGGCAAAAATGAAAATGACGGAATTATCGTTAACCTCAGTGTTGAACCAAAGACTATAGATCCAAGTTTGAATGCACAGATATACGGAGTAATTTATATTTCTCATGTATTTGAGGGTTTAACAGTAAGAGATAGAAATAATAAAATAGTACCAGGGGTTGCAGAAGATTGGGAAATAAGTCCAGATGGAAAAACTTATACATTTTATCTTAGAACTAATTCTACTTGGTCTGACGGAAAACCAGTTGTAGCAGAAGATTTCGTTTATAGCTGGCAGAGACAGGTTGATCCTAAAGTTGCAAGCGAATACAGTTATCAGCATGAACCTGTAAAAAATGCTATGGCTATTACAAGAGGTGGGATGCCGGTAGATTCTTTAGGTATTAAAGCTATTGATGATCATACTTTGGTTGTAGAATTAGAAGCTCCTACTGCTTATTTCTTGGAGGTAGCAGCATTTCCTACATTTGCACCTTTAAGAAGAGATATAATAGAACAATATGGCGACAGCTGGACTTTGAAGCCTGAAACTTATATAGGAAACGGTCCATATATTATGTCTGAACGCAATATCGATGAAAATATTATAATGGTAAAAAATCCTAATTACTGGAATGCCGACAGTATAGTTGCTGAAAAAATAACATTTGTACTTATGCAAAATGGAGCAGCTGCTGTAGCTGGTATAAAAGACGGATCTTTGCATATGGCTTATGAACCTCCTCAGCAGGATATACCTACACTTTTAGAGGAAGGATTAATACAGATTAAGCCTCTTATAGCTACTTATTATTATCCTATAAATGTAACTAATGAATATTTAAAAGATCCTAGAGTAAGAAAAGCATTGCTTTGGCTATAGACAGAAACTATATAGTAGAAAATGTTGCTAAAGGCGGACAAAAACCTGCAAGCGGTTGGATGCCTTATGCGGTTAATGATGTTGACGGCGATTTCAGAATCAATGGCGGCGATTTGTATGATGTATCAAAAGAAGGATATTCTAATAATGTAGAAATGGCTAAACAACTTTTGGCTGAAGCAGGATATCCGAATGGAGAAGGTTTCCCTGTAATAGAGTTTAAAACTGATCCAGGTAATCATGTTGGTATTTTTGAAGCAGTACAGCAAATGTGGAAAGAACATCTTAATATAGATTCTACTATTACTCAAATAGATAATGCATTATTAGGTAAGACTTTACTTGAAAAAAACTTTATGATAGGAAGACTTTATTGGTCTGCAGATTACAGCGATCCTATGTCTATGATGAGTTTGTTTACCAGCTACAATACTCAAAATAACGGAGGATACAGCAATCAGAGATATGATGAGCTTATAGGTGAGGCTATGTCTACTGATGATAATAATATAAGAATGAAAGCTATGCATGAAGCTGAAAAAATACTTATACAGGAAGATATGGGAGCTATACCTATTTATTTCTTTACAGAACCTTTGCTTGTTAATCCTAAATTAAAAGATGTTGTGTATAATCCATTAGGTTTCCATAAGTTTTTCTATGCACATTTAGAAAAATAATATAATATTTATTAAAAATATAGCAGGCGGTATAATTAATTTATACTGCCTGTTTTTTTATATAATTTTTACATTCTACACTTATTTCTTATATATAATAGACTTGTTTCAAAACTATTTTTATTTATAATTGCGGGGACTAGCCCTGCGAAGCACACAGTCGTGCCGCACCCCCACTTCTTTTGGTGACCCAAAGAAGCAAAAAGACTGCATATTCATATATTAAAATGATAAATTATACAACATGTAAAACATACGATTTAC
>NZ_CASEGO010000179.1 GCF_949287625.1 uncultured Brachyspira sp.
TATGAAAAGATTTCAAAAATTTTATTTCTTCGTCTGTTAAATTAAAATCCATATTTTGATTATACTATAAATTAAAAAATTGACAAACTTAAAAATTTTTAGTATATACTAATATGATAAATTATATAACATGTGAAAAAATTATTTGTAATTCTAAATAATTTTATACTTAATCTTCTCAATTAGTTTTGAAACAAGTATAGTAATGACAAAATAATTTTTATTAATTTATATTTAATTTCTCTCTTTTCCAAGCCAAAAAATATCTTTTTTTAAATAGCTTTTGTATAAGTTCATTATCTGTAAAGTAAGTCCTATTTCTATGCATTCCTCATCAGCATCAAAGAGCCCGTTATGAGCTTCATGAATTATTCCTTTTTTCTTGTTTCTAGCTCCTATATTAAAAAATGCTCCAGCTTTATTCTGTATAAAAAAAGAAAAATCTTCAGCTCCCATAGAAGGTTTTAATTCAAGTACATTTTTCTCTCCAAGCAAATTAACTGCATTTTCTCTCACAATATCAGAGGCTTCCTTCCAATTAATAAGACTTGCAAAATATACTGTTTCTATAAACTCGGCATCGGCATCAAAAGAGTAGGCTATACCTTTTATTATTTTTTTTATTTTTGTTATTATTTTTGTCATAGTGCTTTCTCTTAAGGCTCTTATTGTACCAGTCATCTCAGTATAACCGCATATAATGTTTTCAGCAGTACCTCCTTTTATTGTTCCTATTGTTATTACAGCACTGTCTTCTGCCTGAACATTTCTGCTTATTATTGTTTGAATATTATCTATTATTTTTGCAGCTATTACTATAGTATCGATTCCTCCAGAAGGATTAGCAGCATGAGCACTTTTCCCATAAACTTTTATCTTAAAGTCTAAACATGAAGCATTAACAATATTATCATTTATCTGAACAAATCCAATATCACTATGAGTAGAAACATGCAGACCATATATAACATTCACATTCTCCAATGCATTTTCTTTTATCATTCTCAAAGCTCCTCCTACAGTTTCTTCTGCAGGCTGAAATATAAGCCTTATATTGCAGGGAGGTATTATGCCTTTACTGTTATTTTGAAATACTGAAGCTATACCCAAATTAATTGCCGTATGTATATCATGTCCGCAGGCATGACATACTCCTTTATTTTTTGAGCTGTAGCTGCAGTTTTTTAAATCATCTATTGGAAGAGCATCTATATCTGCTCTGAATGCCGCTGTGAAACTTTTATCTTTTCCTTTTATATCAGCTATAATTCCAGTATCAGCAACTTCTGTTTTATGTTCTATATTATATTTTTTTAAATGCTTAGATATTGTATTCATAGTTTGGAATTCTTTTTCTGAGAGTTCAGGGTTAGAATGCAAATCTCTTCGTATATTTATTAATTCTTCTTTTATCTCTTTTATTTTGCTTTTTATTAACTCTAATTCTTCCATAAATAAAACTTTAATAAAACTTTGTTAATGTATTTATTATAATTATATATTTTTGAGTATTAACTTCAATACTTATTATTCATAATATAGATTTAAAGTTATTAAACAGTTTTTTATATCTATAATTCATATATATTGTATTACATATTATACAAAATATAGAATTTTTTAATAAATTCTGACTGATTTTGATTATTTTTGATTGAAATTGATTGATTTTTTTGGCTTTTTTTATATAATTGTTAATATAGAAAGTAAATAAGGATATTAAAGAAGTGCTAAGAGTAAGCAGATACGAATTGATACTTGAAGTTATAAAAGAGAAAAAGAACATAAAGATAGAGGAGCTAATAGAGAGGCTCAATGTATCAGAGGCTACAATCAGGCGTGATTTAACATTTCTTGAAGAGGCTGGAAAGATAAAGCGTGTTCATGGCGGGGCAGTATTAATTGATGCTCAGGAAGAGAGTTTGTTATACAAAAGAGAGATATATTCGGAGGAAAAAGATAATATAGGTAAGTTTGCTGCTTCTCTAATAGAGAAAGGAAGTACTATATATCTTGATGCGGGTACTAGTGTTTTTGCTATGATTAAATATTTGTCTGGAATTGAGAATATAAAGGTTATAACAAACGGTGTAAGCCATATAGATGAACTTAATAATAAAAGAATAGAAACTTATTTGATAGGCGGAAAGATAAAAACACTTACAGGGGCATTGGTTGGAGTAACTGCTGCGATGTCTGTAAAGAATTTTAATTTTGATTTGGCGTTTATGGGTGCTAACGGCATTGATATATACGGATATTCTACGCCGGACGGTGAAGAGGCATTGATAAAAAGTGAGGCTTCCAAGAGGGCAGATAAAACTTATTTTTTATGCGATGAATCCAAATTTAACAAAAGAAGTCTTATAAACTTTTGCAGTTTGGAAGATTCTTATTTGATAACCAATGCAAAAGAAATAGATGATAATATAAAAAATAAATTAAAAGGATTATTTATTGTTAATCAATAAAAAGCGGGGGATTATTTATGATATATACTTTAACACTAAATCCTGCCGTTGACTACTATATAGACATGAATAACTTTGAAGAGGGAGAATTAAACAAAGTTAATAATGCCTATACATTAGCAGGAGGAAAAGGAATCAATGTTTCTAAAGTATTAAAAAACTTTAATATCGATTCTATTGCTTTAGGTTTTTGCGGAGGATTCACTGGAGATTATATAAAAAAGCATCTTAAAGAGTATGGAATTAAAGAGCATTTTATATACTTAGAAGAAGATACTAGAATAAATATCAAATTAAAAACTTCAAAGACAGAAAGTGAAATAGCTGGAAAATCGCCTAATATTTCAAAAGAAAAAGTTAATGAATTGTTAGACTTTATAAAAACTAATATAAAAGAAAATGATATATTAGTATTATCTGGAAGTGTTCCAAGCCCTGTAGAAAACAGTATATACCTAAACAAATATAGTTTGTCAATTTTCAAACAGATGAAAATTCTCTGCTAATGCTATTGATAGTTCTTTTTTCCACTTATTACTTTTAT
>NZ_CASEGO010000180.1 GCF_949287625.1 uncultured Brachyspira sp.
TGCCTGTTCTATGGACCTGCCGCAGATTTCCCAAAGTTCATCATACACTATACCAAGTTTAGGATTATAATAATCATTTTGAAAATTATAGTTTCTTTCTCTTTTTGCATACATAAACTGATTTGGTGTACTTTTTACTATTAAACATTCTTCTGCCTGCAGTTTTGGACATACAAATTCAAGACGAGTTACTTTTCTATTTATATTAGGAAAAAGCTCCCGTTCATTATGCCTGCCATACATTGCGTCAAACCTTATTTCTTTATACTTAAACATATTATTTTGAAGTTTAGCTAAAGGAAGCAGTTTTGTAATCATATCTGATTGAAATGATGCCCGAAGTGCCTTACATATTCCACTATAAAATAAATCATAAATGAAATCGTACAGTGTAAAATCTGTTTCTCTGTATAACTTATTTACAGCAGTATTCCAGTTTTTTATATCATATACTATATTTCTGCTTGTATCTTTAAACTCCGATTCTGGTTTAAAAGATAATGTTCTATAAAGTTCCCCGTCTGACTGCTGTATAAGTTTTGCCATTGATTCAAAGGTTGCTGTATATCCATAGTCACTTACTTTCTCATGGTTACTGCCATATTCTTCAAATGGAAGATAATGATAACTTAAATATTGATTAAAAGATTGATAGCTTTTATTTAAAACTGATGCTCCTATTAATTTAGGATTATCAAAATATAATTCATAAAGCTGATTAATTATCCAGTATTCTACTATTAACTGAATATATGGATATTTCAGCACTAAACGAGATAAATAATTATCTGACTTTTTTGCTGTAGAAATAACTTCTTTTATTAATTCTGCAGGGATAGGAACATTAAAAGCATAATAACCTGTATAGGATTTTTCATTTTCTATAGCTACTAAATCAGATTCTGATAATGGAAATAGATTATACTCCATTTCCCTTAATAATGCCGTTGTATCAAAACCTAATAATGTATCATATTTGGCACTATTTTCTAATATATCTTTTATTCTTGTTTGCTTTTTTGCCTGCATTTACATCAACCCCATTAGCAGAACAGTTAAGTTATTTTATACTCCAAGCCTGCTAAATTATTACAGGCTTGGAAAGGAATATACTAATCAGTATAAACAATAGTTAAAATTGCTTTTCCATCTTCATATTTTATATTATATGACCAAAGAGAACCAGTTTCACTATCTTGCATATCAAAGATTAGTTCTTTATCAGAACTTTTATACATAAGTATCGTAGCTATACTCATATCTATAACATTATTATCGTTATTTTTTACTGGATTTAACTGACCAAATATTTCAACTAAGCGTCCTATTTTATAATATACATCTTGCCGATTATTAGTGTTATAATATTCTTTTAAAATATTATATGCATTATCTAAGCTGGTACTTGGTATAATAATTATTCCCTTCGAATAATTATCAGCACGTTCTTCTCTGTATTTTAATGTCTTACTTCCAACTTCTATAGTTTCATTAGTAACACTATCTGGTTTTTCTTGAGCATAAATTTCATTTGTATAAAAAATATTTACACAAATAACAAATACACAAATTAAAAAATATATTTTTTTCATATTATTTTTCTCCCCATATATATAGAACTATATCTATATTTTTTTGATTTATTGTAAATTCTGCTACAGCTTTACCTACTTTTTGTCCTATTGTAAATTCTTCTGTAGCTTTACCTACTTTTTGTTTTAATTTATTTTCAACAGCAGCATCAATACTCTCAGTAAACCCAATCTCTTTATCAAAAGGTACTCTTTCTAATTCTGTTGTAAATGTATATTTATTACCATTAATAGATGTTCTTAAAGTTCTTGTTTCAATATTATTAGTATGTAACCCTGCAATACCTTGTTGATAACTTTTTAATCCTGCTGGAATAGAAGGCAAATGATTAACATACTTTACAAATTCTTCAAATGCATCTTTTAAATTAGTGGTATTAGTAACTGCTCTTTTTGGTGAACCACATTCAGTATAATTTTGGTTTTTACATAAATCTGTTGCATCTTTAAATATTAATTCTCCAAAAGAGAACTGCGGTATTATAAATACCATTAATAATAACATCAATTTCTTCATTTCTTTTCTCCTATATTAATCAAGATAATCTTGAATATTGTTACCACATTTTTTTAATAAGTATTCTACTTGTTTCCTATAATATGATGCTATATCTCGCAATAATTTTTTATTACTTAACAGAGTATCTTTACCTATCACCTCTTTGCATTGCAATAATAAATCATTATTAAATATTTTTTCAGGATATGATACTTTAGTAAAAGCAGAAATATGAGCCCTAAATTTATTACTAAGATTCTGTAAGCTATATATATCATAATTTATTGAATTATCAATAATTTCAAAATGAACATGTGGTCCTTTCGTATTTTTTGCATTTTTTCCCTCATCTCCACTTTCTCCTATTATATCACCTTTTTTTACATACTCACCTTGTTTAAATCTTTTTCTTAGATGTAAATAACGAAATACTATTTTTGTTGGATTCATACTAAAATTAATACCTTTATTAACTTCTTTTACAGCACCTTCTTCTCTGCCATTATAAATACACTCATATTCTTTATATCTATTCATAAAAATTGCTATTTCTTCTGGTTCTGTAACTTCAAGCATTAATGCTCCTTCAGAACTTCCTTCTAAATAGTAAACTTTACCATTTAAACAAGCATAAACAGATGTACCTATATCTGCAAATAAATCCACTCCTTTATGTCCATCTTGTCTAGCTCCAAATGTAGCATTCCATGGCTTATAATGCCCACCTTGTGAAAACAAACATATTTCCATTTTATCCAATGGGTCACACCAGTCTTTACTATATTTCACTTCCAGTTTTATTGGTACTTTATTTTGGTAAACATAAAGCTTATTATTATATTTATTATCTGCAATTTCTTTCAGTTTTAATATAAAATCTTGAAAGTCATTAAA
>NZ_CASEGO010000181.1 GCF_949287625.1 uncultured Brachyspira sp.
GACATTATAAGAATAGAAGCAGAAGATGGCAGTGAAGAATATATAGAAATAATATTTCCAAAAGATAATAAAGATTGGAAAGATACAGCAATAGATATAGGAGAATATTTACTAGATAAAGGTATAGATGCAGTAACAATGATTAAAGGTGGCAGGTTAGGTAAGTTAGGCAAGATTGCTAATTTAACTAATAAAGCTAAAAAAGTATTGACTAAACAAGATGTATTGGATGTAATAAAAAATAAATATGGATTAAAAAAAGAAAAAATAGGCTCACATGGTAAAAATGCTTATATTGCAAGAGATAATAACCAAATTAAAGAAATATGGGAAGATATATCAAAAGATGCCGAAACAATTCACGACAGGATAGATAAGTATGGATATCCAATAAAAAGCAAAAGACTGGAAGATGGAACAGAGATTCAACTTAGAAAGCAATCTAGATCTGGTGGTTCAACTATTGAGATAGATAAAAGTAAAATAAAGATACATAATAAGGCAGGAGAAATAGGTGATTGGTAAAATAATTGATAAAGAAGAAAAAATAATGTTTACATTTATTTATGATATGGATATATTGGATCTTCAATATGAATATGATGAATTCTCAAATTTATTTTTAAAAATCCCCAATATTACAAAAGTAGAAATTTTAGAATACTTTGAATACTTAATTCTTGGCTATTCATTTTTTGCAACAAAAATAGATAGTAACGATATAATACCAGAATTTTTTTATCAAAGTAAAGACGATATAGCTAGTGCAAAAGCGACATACCAAAGTGAATATATAGATGTAATAGGTCAATTATTTTTAGCAGACTATATTGATTTTGGAATATTTTATTCAAGAAACGAAAATAAAAATAGAGTAGATTATGCAACAAATTTATCTCACTATAAGGAAGATAAATATAGAGCATGGATATATTTTAGGGATAATTATTTTTACAAAGAAAAAGCATATGATAGAGATTATGATAAAGACAATATACAAATATATAATGGAAAAGAATATAGCATGTCAGACTGCCCTTATAAAGTAATAGATGGTGAAAAATATTTCTTGGGATATAGTTCATTAGAAAGTAAAACTACATGGGAGAAACCCCACCATTGGTCATCTCATAATACTTGGATAGGTATTACTAAAAAAGGAAGAGAGTATTATGAAAAAGATTTACAACCACGACTGTATAATAAATATAAAGATTTATCTGTTGAATTAGATAATAATTATAATATCGTAAACTGGATAGGTCATATCAACAGATAAGCTAAAGATATACCATATGATGCTTGGTCTAATATTCATTTTGGAGTAATAGGAACTTATGTTGGTTATAGTAAGGAAAAATTATTAAATGGGGCAGGATATGCACAAAAAATATCTAATCAACATTTTATTGGTAATAAAATGATATATGCTGGTATAGGTTATTATACTAATTATGTTAATGGTGCTAAATATGATAATGATATAGATAGTTATTTAATAAGTAATGGAATTGAATTATATTTGACTAAAAATATAAATATTTCATCACAGGATTTATTAAATTCAGTTAGTAATATATATAAAGGCTTAAAATAATGAGATATTTTAAGATGATTTATGATAAATCTCTTCATATATGTAATATTATAATAAATATTATTTTAATTATATTACTATTGCTTTATTTTATTGTTGGTTATGGAAGTATTTTTTTCTTTATATTTGGTGATGATATCTTTTTTTGTACAATAAAAGATATCTTGTATATATTTAAGGAGTTAATTAAAATGGTTTGCTACTTTATAATAGGTATATAAAATGGACAGCTTTGATAAGTTTGAACAATTTCTTTTAAAAATAGAGCATAATTTATCATATATTTTTAAAAAAATAATGAGTCCTAAATATATCTTAGCTAAAATATGTGTTATCATTATTATATTTGGACATATGTTTTGGAATATTGAAAACTGGTATAATGACAACATTTTTCCACTAAATTTTCTTTTACATTTAGCCCCTACAATATATGATGAAGATGCAGTAAAATTAAAAAGACTGCTTATGTTAAATTCAAATCAAGCTTTATATTATAAAAATTTTCGTATATACAGTAAAACCAGTCGTGTTTATTTGGAGAATGATAAGAGAGGATATATATGGGAATATACAGATGTAAATAAATGTAAACATGGTTATTATAAAGTTTCTTTTGATAATGAAAAAGCTTTGTGTATATTTACAAAATATGATTATATATATTATGCCCCATGGGGAGCAGAAGTTGTAAAAGATGTAAAATAAGGAATAAAAACAGCTTTAAAGTTATATTTCTCTATATATGATGAATACATAAAAGGCATTTTAATAAATGCTTATAATATATTATCATCTATAGTTAATGAGGATGTTTTTAAATATTATTTTAAAAATGGGAAGTGTCCAGATGAATAAAATAAAAAAGTTTTTCCGAGCCTTATTATATTTTATCTTTATATTTAGTGGAATAACAGATTTATTTTATTTCATTTTTGCACTTCCTTTATTTATTTTAAACGATGGATTTATTGATTATATATTAGTACCATATATAATATTCTATAATTTTTTAATTGAAATATTCAGAGGGTATATATTATTATATTAGGTTAGAATGCATATGAAAAATAGAAAAAAAATAATATTCAATATTGTATTTTTTTTAATAGCATTTCCTCCAGCATTTGTAATATGGTTCTTTTTAATATCTACAATATGCCAATGGAATATTGTTATTTCTCCACAGCTTTCTGAGAAAACAGTATTAAGTCTGTCTGATAATTTATCTATTTTAGAAATAACAGGTAAATCAAATTTTAAAAATGATAAATTTCA
>NZ_CASEGO010000182.1 GCF_949287625.1 uncultured Brachyspira sp.
CCTCTGCCCCTGTATTTGTATCCTTCATCTTTGGCATTGCCTAATCTTCCGCCGTAAACAAAATCAGCTATAGCCTTAGCACCTTTAGAACATAACTCTTTAGCTTTCTCTAAACTTCCAACTCTTTTTTTGAAAACTTCAAATAAACGCTCTGGCTTATAATTAAAACTTTCCTCAAGTCTTTTATAATCATTGCTTTCATGCGTAGTCTGAGCTAGAAACATAGCCTGTTCATTAATGTCTGTAATATCATATTTTTTAAAAGCACTATTTAAAGGCACTAACCATTTATCATTAATGCCTATTTTTATTAATTGTTCTTTGGTTATCATATAAACTCCTTAACTTTCAAGTATAGTCAAACGCTTAACTATTGCCTCTATAGCCTGCTGTACATTAATAACATTCTGATAAATAGGATTAAGCATAAAGTTCTTATCAGGAGTGAGATTGAAAGTAATGGCATCTCCTGCTTGTATGTTTGTATCATCTTGATAACATAAAAATAAAATATAAGGGGGCTCGGCTGCTTCTGTTTTATTATTTTTAAAAATACCAAATTTTAACGGTTTTCCATTGCTTGAAGTTATTCCGCTTGTATTTTGTAAATTAACTGCTGCATTTGATACATTAAAATAATTCTCTATAATAGGACTATAAAAACCAATGGCAAGTCCCGCTCCATCTTTTAAAGTGTATGAACCTTTTAATTTTATATTATTATTATCTTGTTCTAAAGTGAAAGCATAAAAATCCATTATTGACTGAGTAGTCATAAAAGCAAAACTAGAAGTAAATATATTTGTATCTTCATTTCTTAATACTCTGTTTTTTATATTAAGAGTTAGTACGCAGTATGTACTGGGCTGTATTTCTTCTAAAGCCTCATTTTTTATCATTAAATAATTATATGAATTAATACCATTTGTTATTTTAAATTTTGATTTTACTTGTAACGGATTTGTTTTTATTAAATCCAAATTAAAACTTCCGTCTGGAAGTATAAAGTCAGGGTTGCTTTGCAATTCTTCTATATTGGTTATTTCTTCCCAAACGATTTCGCCTTCTAAAGCATCATAATAAATTTCTTCATTAGTAGATACTGTTTGAAAAAATTGATTGAGCAAACTATAAGTTTTATATAAATTAGTATCAGACAGCATTAAATAAAAATCTAAACTTGGCATAAAAAGAGACAGAAATTTATATTGTATAAAATAATTATTATCAATTTTTTTTATAGCAATTGTCTGCTTTTCACCTGCTATAAAGTCTATAGTTTCAGGTATTTCTGTTTTAAACTTTGGAAAATCGTATCCAGCTAACTGCTGTAACTTTGCATTTGTATTATCAAAGCCTATATCTTCAGCATTTCCTCCGCCTAATGATTTTATAATTGTACTTTCACCTTGTTTTTCTATTACTATATTTTCTCCTGCAATTAGCTTATCCTGTTTTAATTCAGATAAACTATCTATAGCATTTTGAACATTAACCGCATCGCCTTTAGTAAAATCAATATTTGAGTTTTTATCAGGTGTAATGTCTATAGTAAAAAAATCTTCAGGCTCTATACCACTTTCATCTTCGTACTTTATTACAATAGAATAAGGAAAACCTTGATAATTCTTTTTGAAAGTCCATATCACATTTTTACCATTGCTTGAAGTTATTCCGCTTGTATGTTCTATATTAAAATCAACATAATTTTCTAATATATTATTAGTAAAAAAGATTGTATCTTCACTTCGTACACTAGCATATATATTAGTAATACCTTTAATTTTAAGAGTTCCATTTTCATTTACTATTTTTAATATAGTATTATTATTCATTTCATACTGCCAAGCTATAATATTTTCATCAGGTTTTAATAATACTCTGTTTTTTATATTAAGCGTTACACTATATGTATTTTCAGGAAGCTCTCCATTATCTTTTCTTTTAATACTAATCACATTTTGAACAAATACAAACTGCCAGCCGTTATTTATACCGTTTACTATTATTTCATTTTCTAAAGTATCTGTCCAATTCTCAATATTATCTCCATAATCTATACTAAAAAACTGACCTATGAAAGATAATACTTCATAATTTTCTTTACCATCTATAGTTAATGGTATAGATAAAACATTTTGACTTGATAAAACAGACACACTTCCTTTAATAAAATAATTATCATCTTCTTTTTCTATTTTTCCAATAACAGAGCTTTCAGTAAGAGAAATATATGTTAAATCAGCTATTTGAGATTTAAACTTTGGAAAGTCATAATTTTTCTGTTCTAAGGAGCTTATACTATTATCATAACTAATATTAGAAGCTGAAGAAGCTACACCGCTTCCGCCTAAGTTTTTAACTGCTCTTAATATTTGATCATTTTCATTTTTATTAGGAGTCATTCCTCCTGCTTTAATGAGATTATTTATTTCTGTACCTAAGCTATTCATATCTTCAGCCATAAGAACAGTTCCATGTATACCATTTTCTTCATCATCATTAAGCCATTCACCGTTTAATCCAGTATTAAGCCTGTTTTTATCAAGTAAATTCATTAATAGCTCCTATTTATTTTATTTATTTCTTTCTTACCAAAAAATATAAATAAGCTGTGATAGTATTATTACTATTATTTTTCATTCCTAATACTGGTTTTCCCCCTAATATAGGAAACCATTTTAAATTAGGAAGTCCAGCCTGATATACTCCTACATTTTGTTCAAACGTACCTCCATAATAATTTTTTGATAACCAGCCTATAAATGGTGCTTTATCATTACTAAAATTATTATAAAGTCCGAACTCACCTGTATAATTACT
>NZ_CASEGO010000183.1 GCF_949287625.1 uncultured Brachyspira sp.
TATTAAAGTATTAAAATAATAATTTTTAAATACTAGAAGCCAAATATAAAAATTGTGAGCGTATAGCAAATTTATTTGCTATACATTTTTAGCGAACAATTTTTATTAGCAATAATAATAAAAATAATAATTTATATAATTGGATAATTTATGAATAACAAAAATATAAAATTGATAACCGATAAATTAGATGAGCTTATTAACTATTTAGAAAATGATAATTTGGAAGAATTTTTTAAAAATAAAAATGAGTTTTGCTCTATAATAATAGATGAAAACAGCGAAGATTTTAATTATGATATAAAAGAAGATATAAAAATAATTGTTCCAGAAAATTTAATTGAAAGTTTTAAAAACTTTATAAAATATTTAAGAGTATTAAGAACAATGAAATCTGATGATAACGACTATACACAATATACTTTAGATAATATAAAATATATAAGAAAAGAAATATTGAAAGATTATTAATTTAATATATTATGAGCAGTAAAAAAAGATTTATATTAAGAGAATTAAAAAAATGGAATAAAGATAATATTATTACAGAAGAGCAGTTTAAAATATTATCAAATAAATATAAAGATGATTATATAGATTTTCAGCCTATAATAAGAGCTATAATGATAACAGGTATTATAATGGTTTCTATAGGCTTTATATCTTTTATAAGCTTTTATATATTTTCTATCTACTTTATAGCCTTTTTATTTGCTATGCTTTTTTTGTCTGGATTTATAGCTGACGAGATTCTAAAAAGAAAAGAAATATATATGCCGAAAACTTCTTCTGCTATAATAGCAGTATCTTCAATATTTTTATCTGCATTTATTTTTACAGTGTCGTACATAATAACTCATAATAAGAATAATTTTATTCTTTTATCTCTTATAAGTATTATATTATTTTTTATAATAGCATATATAAAGAAAAACTATGCCGTACTTTCAATAGCGATAATAGGATTAATAACTTGGTATGGGCTTGAAGGTTTTGATATATCTTCAATTGATTTAATGCTTAATAACTATATAAGATTTATAACAACAAGTGTATTTATATTTTTAATAGGTATAACGGATATAAATAAAAAACTTGGAGATAAATATTTAAAATTTTCATCTATATATTACACAATAGGATTATTATACTTAAATATTATATTAGCATTTATGTCATCATTTGGTAATTACAGTTATGCAATAATTCTTAAAGAATATGGAAATCCATATGTTATTATATATAGTTCATTATTTCTATTATCAAATATCATAACTCTCATAATAGGATACAAATTAAAAATTTATTCTATTATAAAATACTCAATATTTTTTATCATACTTAATATGTATATAAGATACTTTGAATATTTTTATTTAAGAATGAATACTTGGATATTCTTCATTATATTAGGATTATCAACTCTATTAATAGGTATAATAATAGAGCGTATTATAAGATACAGATAAATACTACCAGTCTCTTTCTGAAAATTTATCATAATATCTTATTGCATATTCTAATGGATTGATTAAATATTTATTATATAATTCATCATTAACATATATTTTATCTATGTCAAAATACTTTTTTCCAAAATCTATATGCTTATTATACGTAAACAAATCTTTTTCTTTAACAAATTCAGTATATTTTACTATACTTTCCCATTTTAAGCTGCTTATATCTAATACTTTAATATTATCATTATTTTGTAATACTTTTTTTCTTTTTAAATCCCCAAGATGCACCCAAATAAATCCAATATTACATTTATTATCTTTTGTATTAAGATGTTCTAAACCGTTAGTAAGAAGATGGTATTTATTTTCTGATGTTGGAATAAAAATAGCTGTATCTCCAACTAATCCATTAAATATAAAATCAGTATTTAATAATAATTCTTTATTATTTAATATAAGATTAATTCCTCCAAGTTCAAAAGAACAACTATTTTTATGTAAGTACCTATTATAAATAATGAAATCTCTAAAACTTAAAATATTTTCTATACCATCATAATGATAATCTTCTTTTTTATTAAATGCTTTTTTAAATTATTTCTTAATTTTTTTATAGGTATGTACCATGCTATTTTTTCTATCATTAAAAGCTTTCTAATATCACTAGATAATTCTATATCTGCAAGTAAAGCTTCTCTTATTTTCAATATTTTTTCTGTAAAATAAATTTGATCAGCATCTATCTTAAAATAATATTTATATCTTATTTTTAAATAACCGAAATTACTATAATAATAGAAATAATGAAGTTCAGAATATTTAGTTTTATATTCATCTTTATTATATTTTATAATATTAGGTTCATAAAAATAAAGTCTTATTTTATCTGGGTATTTTTTCTCATATTCTTTTAATATTTCTTCTGTATTGTCACTTGATTTATTGTATGTTATAATAAGTTCATCTAAAGCCTCTATACATGAATCAATGCATTCAGCTATACTCATAGCTTCATCTTTTACCCTTAAATGCCCTGATATACCTAAAGGTCTCTCTTTATCTAAAATTTTAAAATCGTCTTTTTTTATTATATAGTCTTCTGGATTAAACTCGTTATTTTTACATTGCTCACATTCACAGTGGTATTTCATTTAATATCTCCATAAATAGTTTTTAAACAATATAACATTTTTATATATAGAGTAGAATGAAAATATATTATTAT
>NZ_CASEGO010000184.1 GCF_949287625.1 uncultured Brachyspira sp.
ATTATCTAAAGATTTAAATTACTGGCTCAAAATCTTTACAAGTAAAAATTTGGAGGCATCTATGTCTGAAATAGTAAAAGAAAAACCTATAATGGAAGAGGTACAGAAAAAATATAATAATTTTGTAAAAAGCAGATTAATGATGATGGAATATGAGAAGAAAGAAGCATATTTATACGGTAATCAAATAATGCTTGATGAGGAAAGAAGATTAGGAATAGAAGAAGGAATTAAGAAAGGCAAAGAAGAAGGTATAAAAGAAGGTATAAAAGAAACCCAAATATCTATGGCTAAAAATATGAAAAATGATAAAGTAGATTTGAATACCATTTCAAAATATACAGGCTTAAGTATAGAAGAAATAGAGAAACTATAAAAGAATAAATTTCAAAACTTTATTTAAATCCCTGCCCTTTTAGATTTTTAAGGCTTTATTTTTTTTATAGGAGTGTTTTAATTAAATCTATAAGTCTGTATTTTTTTAAGCACACCCGCCCAAAGCGTGATTTAAATTTAAGGCTTTCCTAAACGCACGTAGAACGCATTTTTTTATATTAATCAATTTAGTAATTATAATTTTATTATATATTAAGAATTAAGTTTAACGTGCGTTGAAGAGCATTATAAATGTAAAACGCACTTGGGTGGGTACTGAAATAACAGTAAAGGCAAAGAAAAAAAACTATACAGAAATAATAGATAATATTAAAAAATTTAAAGGGTGGGAAGTGAGAGTAAATTTTTTTAACCTTATTAAAATAAAAGTGCTGCCTGTAATAAACAGCACCTTAGAATATGTTCCTAGATACAGCGGACTTGATGCTGAAACAGCAAAGCCTATTGATAAAACTACTACTGGAAGATCTCCGTACGCTAGGTATTAGATAAAACTAATCAACAAAATATATCAATAAAATTCAAATCTATAATTTACTTATAAATAAAATAAATACAAAAAAAGAAATAAAAATAAATTAATAATTACACTTTGACATTTATAAAGTATTTCAGTATAATAATCTCATGAGAGATATTAACGTTTTAAATGACTACTTTATGCGTTATCTGTTTGCTAAAGAAGGACATGAACGCATTTTAAAAAATTTAATTAATTTAGTAAGAGCTAACTATAATCAAGAATTATTTGAAGAAGTTAAAGTACTTAATACTTTTAATCTTAAAGAAACTGTTACTGATAAGCAATCTATAGTGGATGTTAGAGCAGTTACGAAAAGCGGAGAAACTGTATTAATAGAAATACAGAGAGTAGGGAATCAGTCATTTGTATATAGAAGTTTATACTACTGGGCTAAAGGTTATGCTGCTAATTTAAGAAATAACGAAAAGTACAACGATTTAAAACAAGTTATAGTAATTAATATTTTAGACTTTAATTTACTAAAAGGAATTGATAAAGAACATAGCTGTTATGTGATAAAAGAAATTGAAACCAATCATATACTGACAAATCATTTTGAGATGCATTTTCTTGAATTACAAAAATACTTAGAAAGTAATTCTAGTCTTAAAGATGAATTATATGCTTGGTTTTACTTTTTAACATTTAAAGAAAAACAAGGAAAAATGGAGGAAATTATGGAAATATTAGTGAAAAAAAATCCTATAATGAAAGAAGTTTATGATGAATATAATAAATTTGCCAATACTAAAGATTTATTTGAAAATTATGAGGAATATGAAAAGAAATATTTTGATATATTAGCTTTAAGTGAAGAGAGGAGATTAGGCAGAGAAGAAGGTATTAAAGAAGGCATAGAAAAAGAAAAAATTTCATTAGCTAAAAATATGAAAAATGATAAAGTAGATTTGAACACAATTTCAAAATATACAGGTTTAAGTATAGAAGAAATAGAAAAACTATAATAAATAGCTTGAAACTTTATCTAATAACAATAAATATTCCCATTTTTATTTTTTATCTGCTCTAGTATAAAGCTAGTTTTATTATACATCTTAACGCAGTCAAATATTACAGTATTTCCTCTATGGTCAATAATATCTTCTTCTTTGCATTTAGAACAGCCCGCCGACATACTTTTTGGGCAGAATGCAAAGTTCATAGCAGGTATAAAACCTTCTTTTATGCTTATAGTATGTTTTAAAGTTTTACCTGCCTCAACAGCGGATATTACAGTATTAACTCCTAACTTATATAAAAAGTTAACGCTGTAATTATTAATGGCATTAAGTCCTATTCCAGACCATAATACAGCTTTACCTTTTAATGCCTCAATATGCCCCAAGTTATTGCATATTACTATCATACCATTTGTTTTTTCTACTATGCTTTTTATAACTTCAATATCTTTATCGAATGTTACATGAGGCAGCATTATACCGTCTATTTTTTTATTTTGAAAAAGTGTTATTATATTTTCATCATAAACACTTGGAAATAATATTTTTTTATCATAATGAATATCAGAATATAGTTTTAATTTCTCTTCGCTGTTTACAATCAAAACTTTTATATCAGTATTAGGATAATTAATATTATTAAAAATATTTTTATCATAATTGATTTCTTTAGGCTTAATCAATATATTTTCTAATTTTTCTATTAAAGCTCTTCTAGCTTCATTTAACACTTTTACTGGTATAAAAGGATTTTTAAAATTTTCTTCTATAATAATATTTTTA
>NZ_CASEGO010000185.1 GCF_949287625.1 uncultured Brachyspira sp.
AAATCAGCCAATGGTAAATGTTTAGACTATGCCTGGATAAATAAAACTGCAATGGAAAATAAAAAATTAGAAAGAACATTTACGATAAATCAAGGAGATATACCATTTTCATATATAGTAAGTATTAATGTAGAAGTTATATAATAATAAATTTAAGGATATTAAAATTATGGATATAATAAACAAAACATACAAAGTTACATCACAAATATCTTATGGTAATAATAGTAAGATAAAATGGGCATATATGGTTTTAAATTATGACGAACTTAAAGTTTTAGAAAATGTTAGAAAACTACCAAAAAATCATAGTTTATATAAAAAGCTTAATTGGTTAAATACAACTGGTTCAATACTTTATTTTAAACCAAATATATATTTAGAACAAAGTGAACAAGATAAACTACAATCTGGTAATGTATATATAGTTATTATACCATATTTAGATAATGCAAATATTAAATTGTGTGATGAAAAAGTAGTTTATTATATTCTTTATAATAATGAAGCTGAAAATAGTTTAAGAGGTGGTGTAATAAGTTTATTAAAAAATTGTAATTTATTTTCAGAAAGTGATATAATTTATATAAAAGAGTATTCTAATATTGAAAAAGTTGTTTTATTTAATAAACCGATAAGTTATATTTTAAAAGAACATGGTATTAATCATCTTAATAATAATCAAGCTGTGGAAATGTTTTATGATGATTGGTATATTTATGGTATATATTCAAAAGGAATAAATCAGTATAATATCACTTTTGGTTTATTTAAAATGAGAGAAAATGAAACTCGTATGGTAAACCAAAACAATAAAGATATGAGTGAGCCTGGTGTATCTGTATCATTTATTGAGTTTGATATAATATCGTTTTGCAATGATTTATCAAATAAATCTATAGGTAATATAAGTAAACATATTGCAAATGTTATATATCCTAAAAGTATACACGATAGAAAGCAGTATTCCTATGTTTTACAAAAATATTTTTCTACAGCATGGTCTGTAACAGGATATTATATTGCAGATTTATATGTAAATAAAATAGTATCAACTAATCTTGATGGTAAAATTTATGTGACTAAAAAAGTTTTGAATAATAATAGAATTCTTAAATTTTTAGAAAAATATCAACATATATATAATAAATTAGAAAATGTTGTTATGGTGAATAATAATGAAAAATTATCTATTGATGAAAAAAATATTTTATTAGCTACTCATACTGTTAATGTAAATTATTATTCTTTTGTTGCAGAAATCAAATTTCATGCAGATGCATTGTGTTATAAATTTGCATATTTTGATAAATGGTATAATAGTGCTATTATTGCAGATATGGGTGTAGGTGAAGAAAATGAATATAATCCATTCAATAAATATTACAAGTTAAATAGTGATTTAGTATTGGAGCAAATAAAATACCATGCAAACATATATAGCATATTATAAATATTTGTATAAGAGATATATTTGTTATGTTTTATTAATGCTTTTACTTAGTAGAATAAGAAATATATCTATTAGTAGTAATATATATAAAAAATCTATTTTTACATTAATTATTACTTGTTTATTATTTTTTACTATTTTTACAGTCATATTATATATATATAGTATAATATTAAATATAGAGTTTTGGCAAATATTGATATATATAAAGATACTAGGAATATTTTGCCTTACATGTTTTAATATATTGTTTTTATTTTATTCTTTTTTTCGGTTAAAGCATAGATTTTATATTATTTTTGTTTTTTTGCTATTTATTGTACAATTATTTTGGTATGCTTTTGCTTTTTATGTGCCTGTTGATAATATAAACGATATTTATTTATATATAATAATCATAACTTGTATGATTAGTTTATCTTTATTTGTATATTTTAAAGCATTATATATAAATAAGGATAATAGACAAAATAGTAAAAAAATATTGAATTATGATAAAATAAAAAAATATAAAAAATTAATACTTCGACCACTATTATTATTTTTAACATTTGATTATAATAAGTCAATAACATTAAAAGAATTTATATATTATGTTTTTTTATTTTTATTTTTTATTATACCTGTATCTTCATTTTTTTTTACATGTATTTTTATTATAATTAGATATATTAGATTTATTTATAGGTATGTATTTATGGTATCACTACCACAATACGAGTTGATGTCTATTACTGTAATATTTTGGTATATTTTTATAATGATAGTTATATTTTTATCTACTACTTATTATAATATGGTATTATTTTTACAAATCAAATTAATTATTTATAAAAAAATATTGATAGTGTTAGGTCTATTTAATATACCAATATATATTCTATCAATAATGACAGCAGATATGGTGTTTGGTGTATATATATTTACGATATTCTTATTTATATTGCTGTCAATTGTAATTTTATCATATTTTAAAAATTATAAGCAAAATAAAACTTTATAACCTGATATCAGATAAATACGAAGGTAACATACAAATAGATATGCAGGATAAAGAATATGAAGTATCTGCAGCAAAATCAAGTGGAGAATTTAATGTAGATATTACATTAAGTATATTAGATGAAGCCTTAAACG
>NZ_CASEGO010000186.1 GCF_949287625.1 uncultured Brachyspira sp.
TGATAGTTTATACAATATGTAAAACATTGTGTTTATAATTGATAAATTATTAAAATTTTTATATATAATCTTGTCAAGTACTTTTGAAACAAGTTTAATATTATTTTAAATTTATTTATAATAATATCACTATATGTATGTACAAAATTGCATCAGGTCTATTATATAAATATATAAAATTGATAATTTATTTATATTCCTCTTTAAGTTATTATTATTTTTTATGTATTCAGCACATAATAATAACTTAGAAAACTATTCTAAATAAGCATTGAAAAATCTGTAAAGCCCTTGTGAATCATATTCTACGCCTTTTAATTTTGGAGATACCAGTAATGCTTCAGAGTAAAAATATATTGGTATTACAGCATTATCTTTTATAAAAATATCCTCTGCCAAATGAAGGGCATGCATTCTTATATCATTATTCTTATTTGTATAAGCTATATCAATGTATTCATCAAATGCATTATTTGAGTAAGAGCCGTAATTATTAGGGGCATCGCTTTTAAAAATATTTAAAAAATTAATAGGATCATTATAATCAGCATACCATAAATAAACAGCCATGTCAAAATCTCTATTATACATATTTTGAAGATAGGAAGCCCATTCATATTTTACTATTCTCACATCAATATTAAGTGCATCTTTAATCATGTTCTGTACGGCATCTGCTATATTTATATCAAACTCTCTAGTTGCTATAAGCAAATCAAGCACTGGAAAGTTTTTACCGTTTTCATACCCTGCTTCTGCTAATAATTTTCTTGCCTCTTCAGTATTTTTTTTATAATCATCGATATTGATATTATACCCGCCGTTTTCTCTGAAGTCCCCATTAACATCATTAATACCATAAGGAACTAAACTTCCAGCAGGACGCTCACCGCATTTTGTTATTGATTTTACTATATAATCTCTGTCTATAGCCAAAGATAATGCACGTCTTATTCTGTTGTCTTTTAAAACTTCTTTATTATTTAAATTAAATCTATAGTAGTATGAAGCCGCCACTGGTACTATATGAACTATTTCCTTTTTCTTTAGAGTTTCTATATCATTTCTTGGAAAAGGTTTTGCAAAATGAATAGATCCTTCAATCACACCAGCAAGAGAAGTATTAGGCTCTTCCATTAAAAGAAAAGTTAATTTATTGGGTTTTATATTTTCATTATTCCAGTAATTAGTATTTCTCTCTAGTATTATGCTTTTATCAAAGTTTCTCTCTGTCATCTTAAAAGCACCGTTACCAATATAGCTTTCAGGTTTTAATGTCCATTCATCGCCGTATTTATTTATTATATCCTCACGTACTGGATAAAAAGGAGGATAAGCAGTAAGCTCTAAAAAATATGCAGTAGGACTATTTAACTCCGCTTCAAAAGTATAATCATCTACCACCCTAACACCAAGCTCTTCTATAGATTTTTTTCCAGATATAACTTCCTTAGCATTTTTTATCACTTCAAAATAATAGCTGTATTTATTGGCAGTTTTAGGATCAACGGCACGCCTCCAAGTATAAACAAAATCTTTTGCAGTAACACTTTTACCGTCGCTCCATTTAGCATTGCTTCTTATATGAAAAGTATAAATATTTCCTTCGCTGTTAATATCCCAGCTTTCTGCTGCTCCGCCTATTATTTTATTATTTTCATCTTTTTTTGTAAGCCCTTCAAAGGCATGAAGAATATATATCATTGTAAGATTATCAGTGTTTAATGTAGGGTCAATAGTTAATGGCTCGGGGGCTAGATTTATCACTATATCATTATTTGTATTAATTTCTTTTTTTGAAACTTTTGAACATGATATTATTGAAAGTATTAGTAAATTTAAAGTAATTATTTTTTTTAGCATATATTTTCCTTTTTTGGAGTTATAATTTTTTATAGTAAGTATACTTATCATTTTTATTGATATACTTAAAGTTAGTTTTTTAAATTTATTGTTTGTTGTGGTTTTGTCCCACCGCTCTGCATGCCATAGGCAGGTGTTGTACATACAAAGTACGCTTGCGGCGAGAACCAAAAAGACTATATTTTATCTTAAATGCAATAGTATTATTTTACATTTAAAACATAATTAGTATGGTTTAATACTAATTTTATGCTTGCACTTTTTGGTTCTTTGACGCTGTCCGCCTGTGGCGTGCGGCGGGAAAAAGAACAACAAAAAAATTTACAAACTTAAAAATTTTTAGTATATACCTAAACAAATATGATTTGTCAAAAATTAGTTTTTATATTTTTATTATTTTCGGGGACTAGCCCCATACCACCACTTCTTTTGCCGAATAGGCACCTACTCGGTGGTGACCCAAAGAAGCAGGCACAGCCCGCAGTCGCGAAAGGCTATATTTCTGACTAAATTTTACAATTTATTCTACATGTAAGACATAATTAGTACTATTTAGATTATTTTTATATTTGCACTTTTTGCAACTTTGACGAAGTCCACCCGTGGTGTGCGGCGGGAAAAAGTTGAATAAAAAAATTGACAAACTCAAAAATTTTTAGTATATACCTAAACAAATACAGTTTGTCAAAAAATAAATTTTTTAAATT
>NZ_CASEGO010000187.1 GCF_949287625.1 uncultured Brachyspira sp.
GACATTATAAGAATAGAAGCAGAAGATGGCAGTGAAGAATATATAGAAATAATATTTCCAAAAGATAATAAAGATTGGAAAGATACAGCAATAGATATAACTACTGGTGCTTTAGATATAGTTTCCAATATACCACATCCTTTATTAAAATCAGGAAAGTTTGTATCTAAAGGAGTAAAATTTGCTGCAAAAGAAATAAAAACTGTTAAACAGTTGACAAAAGCACAAAAAAAGATTTTAGATATTGTAGATAAATTACCTTCTCCTAAAAAGCGTTCTAAATCAGGTAAAATAAATGATGGTGAAAATATTAGACTTGTAAAAACTGAAAATGATTTAAAGAATCTTTGGAAAGATTTAGCAGAAGATATTGATATTACGCAAAAAAAGATAGAAGGGAAAGGGGATATTTTTCAAGGAAGAGTAGATGAAAATATGATAATACAATATAGAACATTTTCTAGTAAAATCAGTCAAAATAAACCAACAATAGATATAAATGGAGGAACAAAAAGTACAAGTAGAAAAGTTCATATAGATGTATCTAAAGATAATATAGGTGACAAATAATGAAAACAATAAAGTTATTATACAGTACAGGTTTTGATTTATTTTATAAAGAAATAAGTGAAGATAAGTATAAATCTGTAATACCAGAAGAAATAAATTTTTTAGATATGTTTATTGAAATGTATCCAGAAGTCACTAAGGTAGAAATTTTAGAAATAATTGAATATGTGTGTTTATTATATTTTAACTATGCTTATATGAGTGAAAAAAGTGAGTCCGATGAATCTATGCAAATATCACTTTTTAAATATACGAATATATCTAATGATTTTCATGCAAGCTATATAAGTGAATATTATCATATAGTAGGTCATTTGTTTTTATCTGGTTATATAGATTTTATGGTAGATGCACCAGAAGAAACTTTACTATCAAACTATATGGAAGATAAGTATAAAGCATGGTTACATTTTAGAGATAATTTTTTATATAAAGAAAGATTTAATTATCATGGTTATGATGTACAACTTTATAATGGTAAAATTTATACTACAGATACATGCCCTTATATATACAAAGATGGTGTAAAACATATGTTAGGAACTGCTCCTACATTTGGTGCTGTTTCATGGGATGACCCAACATTTTGGTCTATTTATAATGTATTTACAGTAGCAACTAAAAAAGGAATAGACTATTTTGAAAATGAACTTGCTCCACGAATCTATAACAAATATAAAGATTTAGAAGTAGAAATAGATGATGATTATAATATCATAAAATGGATAGGTCATATCAACAGATAAGCTAAAGATATACCATATGATGCTTGGTCTAATATTCATTTTGGTACAATAGGTAAATATTGTGAATTTAGTGAAAGTGTGTTGTTAGGTGGTGTATTCGCTGGCGGCTATGCTGGATATTTTGGTATATCAAATTTTTTTGAAGGTGATAGCGATGAAGATTGATACAAAAATTATACTGTTTGAAAAAATAGAAGCTTTAATAATACTATTATTTATTACAATTTTAGTAACTAGTTTTATACTACTATTATTTTTTAATATTTTCTATTTATCTGATTTTATCAGAATGGGTATTTTTCTTTTTATTTGTAGTATTTTTATAGTCGGTTATGTATTAGTTTCTACTGCTTTTGAAGAAAGAATAGAATACTATAAAGAAGAGAAATTAAGATTATGCCAATATGGTACTAATAAAAAATATGAATCATACCTATTCTCAGATATTAATGTTTACCCAGAAGTAGCTTGTTTTAAAATTGCAGGTTTTGCAAGATACAACTCTATCACTATAACAGATAAATTTTTAGATACAGGTATCAATATTGTAAATATAATAAAAAAATATATTCCAGAAGCAAATGAGAAGTTATTATCTAATATTTTATCATACATTAATAAAAACTATACAAAGCGTATGAATAAAGATAATCACAGCATTATGTTAGATGTTGGCACAAAATATGGCAGAATGCAGGTAAAGTTTGAAAATGAAGCTACTGTATTGTTTTTCACAGTAAGCCAGATTTATGGTTATGGAAATATAGAAAGAACTTATGAAATGCAGCAGGTGTATGAGATAATCACTAATAATAATGAACTATTACATGAAATAAAAGAATTGAACCTGTCATCAATATTTTTATATGAAGTTCCGCTTCCCTGGGACCCTGATTACATAGAAGTAGAAGATGAAGAAAGTGATGAATTATATAAACTAAAATATTACTCAATAGAAGAAGTGTTTAATACAATAGCTAATCCAAAATATGCAGGCTGGAAAGAATATGTATTAAATTTCTTTACTGAATTTGATAAATTAAGTTATGAGAAAGCAGAAAAGTTTTTAAAATTAACAAGTTATCCTGTACCAGAAGAATGGCTGTACCAGAAGAATGGTATGATATGTTAATGAATAAAAAATATTTAAAATATATAGAAAAATATAAATAAATTTCATAACGATAAGTCATATTATATGCTGGTTAACAGCACAGGAGAAATATTTGAAAGCAAAGTAAGTAATGGCAAGGCATCATTTAGCTACAATCCAGCAGAAGCCTGCAGTAACCAGAAAGTATTGTTTTCTTTTAATAAGGTAGATTTATCGTGTAAAAAATCAGCCAATGGTAAATGTTTAGACTATGCCTGGATAAATAAAACTGCAATGGAAAATAAAAAATTAGAAAGAACATTTACGATAAATCAAGGGATAAATCAAGGAGATGTGGTAATGCCTATTAAATTCACATCACTTCCAGATAAAGAAACTATTGATGGAAATGCTTTTTTAGATGTACTAGAAGATGATGACATTATAAGAATAGAAGCAGAAGATGGCAGTGAAGAATATATAGAAATAATATTTCCAAAAGATAATAAAGATTGGAAAGATAC
>NZ_CASEGO010000188.1 GCF_949287625.1 uncultured Brachyspira sp.
TTCCTTTTTGTTTGTTGTGATAATTTAAATTATAAGGAATACCTCCTTTTTTTAAACTAAAACTGTGCAATATCTATGGCTCTTAAACAAAAAGTTTATCAAATATATATTGCTAAAATAAAAAAAAATGTTATTATATTATACTGTAAATATTATAATAAGTAGAATATTATTAAAAATTATGAATATAGAGTTTTTACTTTCAGCCAGATTTGATAATAGAAGGGTTATCCCTACCCAAGACAGATTATTCAAAGCTATAGTATCTTCTTTAAATGAAGTTAATATTAATCCTCTTGTTATGCTTTCAGAGTTCTCTATAATAGAAGACGGTAATACTCTTATATATTCATTTCACCCGTCTTCAGACCCTATATATTTTGAATTTAAAACTGACACTTTGTTTATAACTATAAGTACTGGAACTTTCGGAGCAGGATATCACAGATTTATAGTAGGTGTTTTGGATAGAATAGCTAGAAGACTTGATATTGTGTTTAAAGAAAATGATGCCCATAAAGATCCAAGCGGTTATTTTAGAAACAGAAATTTCGAAGAGTTAAAAAAGTTTTTTATAAATTCATTAGCAAATTATGCTCAAATGCTTATAACTCATCATGATAATGGATTTAGTAATTTTATGATATCTATGCCTTATAATTATCCTTTGATAGAAAAAAGCTATTTTGCACTTTCTGCTTTGGGATATTGGGGTAAAAATTGGTTTACTGACTTTGCAGATGCAAGCGAAGAAGTAAGACTTAGTATGTCTGAAGAGTTCTTTATTTGGAATAATGAAGAGATGAATGCCAAATTCTGGTTTAAAAGCTTTATAAGTATGATATGGCTATATTATCCTTTTAGAGAGATAATTGACAACAAAGAAAGAACTATGTATAAAAAAATTATGTATTCTTTCCAAGAAGCATACAAAAAAGATCCTTCGCTAAAATACCCTTGGGATATATTAATAGATATAGCTCATTATTTAGATGATGAAAACTTAGCAAAATTTATAGAAAGCAGAAAAAATACTCATCAGCCTTCTGCTGAAATAGGATTCAGATTAGAAAATGCAAGATACTCTATAGCTGCGGGCTTTACTATAAGCCTTCCTATGCGTATGAATATTTTTAAAAATAATAAAAATTTAGTAGAATTTAAAGATATCAATGTATATATAGCTATGCAGGTATACTCTTTTGCTAATGAAGAAACAGACGTTATTATGGAATATGTATTAAAACAAATAGATATTGCTGGAGAAGATAAGGGAGAAGAACTAGATATAAAAGTAAAAAGCAGCAATATACAGAGCATAGTATATGAAAAAGAACTTGAAGATGATGATTATATGATTACAGTTGCAGCTGCTGCTAAAAAGCTGGCACTTCTTGCTTGGTTTACATATACTGGAAAAGAAAACAGAGATACATGTATTGAGGCTATTAAATCTATCGAAGTAGAAAATTAATCAATATTTATAAAAAAATTATGTAAAGTAATCATAATAACTGCCGATAATAAATTTGTAGTTAGTTTAATAGAAATTTAAGTAACTATTAATTTAAAGGTGGTATTTATGTTTAACTTATATGAAGAGCTTACAAAAATAGAGATACTTCTTTCCAAAGAAATAGAAGTTTATAAAATAATCTTAGAAGATGAAGAGAAAAAGGTTAATTCTATAATCAATACTAGACTGCAGGATATACATTTATACTGCGATCATCAAAATGAAAAAATGACAGAAGCTAATGAACTTAGAAAATTAAGAGAAAGCATTATTGATTTGATAGTATTAAACAAATTCCCTCACCTATCCGAAACAGCAACATTATCAGATATTATTAGAAGAATACCTCTTAATAAAACTGCTAGAATATCTGCATTACGCCTTGAATTGGTTACTTTAATGGCTAGATTAAAACATCTCAATAAATTAGCTCCGAAACTTTTCGATGAAGCTTTAGACTTGTTTGCAAATATGAAAGAAGTTCTAAATGAAAGCAAAAAAGTGGGCTATAACAACAAAGGCAAAGAGCATGTTGTTAATAGGAAATTATCAGTTTTAGTAAATAAGCAAGTTTAATATAGAATATTTATATCTTAATGAAACGTATGGCATTTTTATGTTATACGTTTTTTATTTTGCAAATTCGTTTGACAAACTCAATAATTTTTAGTATATACTGGAACGATTTCATTTTGCCAATTCATGTACATTATATAGAATTATCAACTTTTTTGCCACACAAAAAAGTTGCAAAAAACGCAATTACTAGAACTTTATATTTTATATATACGTATTAAATGTAGTGTATATCCATAAATTTAGGCTAAAAATACAGT
>NZ_CASEGO010000189.1 GCF_949287625.1 uncultured Brachyspira sp.
CGTTTAAGGCTTCATCTAATATACTTAATGTAATATCTACATTAAATTCTCCACTTGATTTTGCTGCAGATACTTCATATTCTTTATCCTGCATATCTACTTGTATGTTACCTTCGTATTTATCTGATATCAGATTATAAAGTTTTATTTTACTTATAATTTTTTCTGCTGATTGATGAGTAATGTGGAATATATTTGCATTATTACTTAATCTGCCAGATAAATTATTATTTTCTTCTGCACTGAATAATAATATATTTTTTTCATTCTGGCTTTCTTCACTAGAAATGTTTTCTGCCTTAAAGGTATCTTTTAAAAGTTCTGGAATATATTTGCCATCTTTTATACTGTATAACATTATATTAGTTTGAGCTGATGATTTATCATCTAATCTAAAAGAATATGTATAACCTGCCTGTATCCCTATTGTAAAGTGAACATTTGGGCATTTAGACTGGAGATAGGATATATCGTTGACTATATCTAATGTGCTGTTTAAAAACAGAAATACATTACATTTTTCCTGCAAAGATGAATATTTAAGCTCCATTAGTGATATAAACTTTTCTTTATTTATACATTCTACTACATATATATTTTCTAATAAAAATAATTCTTCACTGCCCTTTTTAGCTTTTAATTCTTCTCCAAAACTTTCTTTTATAAGCTGAGTAAAAATTGAAAAAATAGTATCGTATGGTGCAAAATCAATAATATTATCTAAAAATTTATTCTCCAAAAATGATGTATCTATGAAATAATTTTCTATACTATCTGTTTTTAAAAGTGAATCAAATATTATTTTATATTCATTACCTTTATGAAAACATACTGTATTATCATCTTTTGCTATTTCATCTATATTGTTTTCTGGAAGATTTTTCATATAATCTAAATATGATGTATAACTATCTTTATTTTGTGGATAGTTTAAATATGCAAATATATCATTAATTACTGCTGGTATATCTGCTTGTGCTGCATTATCTTTTCGTGGCTCCAACAAACCAAAAATCACTGAATCATGCAGCCTTCTTAATGATTTATCTGATAATACAGCCATTTTATATCTTAATGCAAACCATATTAAAAAACGGCTTTTCTCTATCCCTGAATAAAATATATTGTTAAGTAATTTTAAACTACCTTGCTGATAAGATAATGAAAGCAGAGAAATAAAAAGATTAGTATTTTTTATCTGCTCTGCATTAAATATTTTACCAGAACCTGCTAAATATTTATCAATAATGTTTAAATATTTTAGTTTACCTGCATGATAAATTGCTTCTGCTTCTTCACTGCTTAATGAAAATGAAAAATTACTTACTGGTATTTTTTCTACACCATCTTTCTTATTATACTCATCAATTAAATTTTGAACCTGTTGATTAAGTTCTTCCATTTTTGGAAATTTTTTACCTGCTGTAACATTATATTTATTTTTATGAGCCAAAATTAATTGCAATATTTTATTTACACTTCGGACTGTTATCTTCTGCCTGCTTTCCTCTTTGCTGATAATTGTTCTTGAATATTTTTTTAAAAATTTATCATATTTACCGCTTCCATAATAAATTGGATTTGAATAATATGTATCTAACTGCTCCAATGGCTTTAAATCACCAAACTTACATAATAATAATATCGTAATCCATTCAGGATTATTATATACATTAAAACCTATACCAATAGTTGCAGCACTTACTGAATCTAAAAAAAGCTCATAATCTTTTTCTTCAGGTGCTTCACAATGTTTGATATATTGTTTTTCTAATTCCTGATATTTTTCTTCTGAAAGTTTTGTATATATTCCCATTACTTACACCACCCGTATGTGCTTAAAAAAGATAATAAGATTAACTGTATCCCTGCATACTTGTAATAAAGACTTGGAACTGCTAAATTTTTAGTTACAGTAGTTAAATTATCACCCATAGGCGATATTCTATCCCAGTCATAACCATGCAGTTTTCTATAAATATAAAATGCAGGTGTTGTTACATGAAAATTATGTGTATAATAAAACCTTGTAGCAAGTATTGATTCTGTTTCTTCAAAGCTGTATGTTTCTATTTCTTCTATTATATTGCCGTTTTCATCACCTACTAATAATGCAGAATGTCTTTCTGGTGGGCGTGGTTCATAAATATAAAATGAATACTTATATATACCAGATTCTCCATCATATATACTATTATTACCATCTTTATTTGCCTTTGCCTGTTCTATGGACCTGCCGCAGATTTCCCAAAGTTCATCATACACTATACCAAGTTTAGGATTATAATAATCATTTTGAAAATTATAGTTTCTTTC
>NZ_CASEGO010000190.1:0-2339 GCF_949287625.1 uncultured Brachyspira sp.
TAACAGACATAGTTGATGAACCGCTTTTGTATGTACCTATTAAATTTGTTGTTCTTACTTTTGAACAAGCTGTTGAGAATAAAGCTAAAGCTGTTAAAACTAAAGCTATTTGTAAAATTTTTTTCATTTGTTTTACTCCTATTGTTTTTTTATTAATAAAAAGTTATATCTCGAGCTATAACCAATTATTTGATAAATTAATTTTCTTGAATGCAATACAAAAAGATATACTGCTTTATATGATAAATATCTATTTATAAAAAATAAAGAACTAACAAATAAATTATTGTTAGTTACTGTAGACTGTAGACTGTAGACTGTAGACTGTAGACTGTAGACTGTAGACTGTAGACTGTAGACTGTCTTTAATATAAGAAATTGTTTTTAATATCATTAAACAAATTATACATCATACGACTAAAATGTCAATTAAATTTATATATAAATAATTAAAATATAGAATATTATTGGTAACTATATAATACGTTCTATTCTATATAAGAATTTCTAAAATCATATACAGAAAATATATCATATTTTACACCATGCAGTTTTTTACTTTGCATAACAGTAGCCTTATCATAGTATATTGGTATTATAGCCATATCCTCTTCTATAAGTATGCGTTCTGCATCATATGCTGCTTTTATTCTTATATCTTCGTTAGCATTAGTCATAGCAATATCAACCAAATAATCATAAACTTCATTAGTATATCCGCCGTCATTGCCAAGTCCGTCAAGCTGAAAAAGTCTTAAATAACCAGACGCCTGATTATATGCCACACTAGTTCCCGCCTTAATCATTTGAAAACTTCCGTCTTTTATTGACTGCAAATATGATGTGGGCTCTTCATATCTTAATTTTAAATCTATACCTAAATTATTTTTATACATACTTTGAATAGCCTCTGCTACAAAAAGCGATGACGGATTAGTAGTTGTTATTAATTCTATAATAGGAAATTTTTTTATATCACTATATCCAGCATCTGCAAGAAGTTTTTTAGCCTCTTCAATATTTTTCTGATAATCACTTTCTTTTAGAGAAATATATTCTGGTGCATTCTCTCTGAAATCATTAGTACCTATTTTTACATTTATAGGAACAAATCCGTCAGCAGCAACTCTTCCCCCGCCTAAAACATTATTGACTATATAGTTCCTGTCTATTCCAAGTGCCAATGCCTTTCTAACCAAAGGATTGTTAAATGGTTTTCTTTTCAAGTTTACCATATAATAGGCAATAGATGTTATGTCAACTTCTCTTCCTATGCCCTGCTCTATCAAAGAAGCTCTCTCATTCTCTGGTGCTTCCGGATAAAATAGTATACTATCTGCATAAATTGCCGAAACTGCAGTATTAACATCTTCTAAAAATTCAAAAGTTATTTTTTCAGCCTTAACATTATCTTTATCCCAATAATAAGGATTTTTCTCCATAACTATTTTTACAGCCTCTTCATATTCAGTCATTATATAAGGTCCATTTCCAATATAATGATCTTTACTCAAAGCCCAATCTTCGCCGTAAGTTTCTATAATATCACTTCTCACAGGCGAAGCAATATCGCTTGCCATAGCCTCTTCAAAATATGGAAGCGGTATATCAAGTTCTATCTTCAAAGTATAATCATCTAATGCATATACTCCGAGCTCTTCTAAACTCTTTTCTCCTTTCATTATACTCTGAGCATTTTTTATTATATCAAAACCTAAAGAAAATGGAGAAGCTACTTTTGGATCTATTAATCTTCTTAATGTATAAACAAAATCATTTGCAGTAACTTCTTTACCGTCTGACCATTTTGCATTATCTCTTAAATGAAATATATAAACTGTATTATTGCTCATAGCCTCCCAGCTTTCAGCGAGTGCAGGAATTATAGTACCATCTTCATCTCTTTGAGTTAATGTTTCAAAAGCATGTGTTATGTAAACTGCTGTATTTATACCTTTAGCAAATGCTGGGTCTAAACTGCTTGGCATTCCTCCTACAGAAACTACTATACCGTCATTAGATGATTTATTAGCAGAACATGACAATAAAAATATATTTGCAATAAAAATTATTATAAAAATATTCTTCTTCATAAATATTTATTCTCTTCTTCATTATTGATATATATTTAATGATAAGTCAATATATAATTATGTCAACTATATTATGTTAATAAATAAGATGGCAGTATATATAATTAAAAATAAAATAATGAATTTTAATAGATTAAAAATTTTACTTTAGACTTGTTTCAAAACTACTTGACAACATTAAATATAAAATTATTTAATGTTTAAAATTATAAATATGATGTTTTACATGTTGTATAAACTATCATT
>NZ_CASEGO010000190.1:2362-4653 GCF_949287625.1 uncultured Brachyspira sp.
TCACCAAAAGAAGTGGGGTTTGGGGCAAAGCCCCAACTATAATTAAAAAAATATTAAATTTAAAAACTATAAATATTAATAAATTGAGTTTTGAAACAAATCTTTTAATCCCCTCCCTTTATAGTTTATAAGTCAATTAAGAAAATTAAAGCATATTTATTTTTTATATCTATTTAGAAAAAGTGCCCCCGCCCAAGTTTTGTTTAACTTATAAAAACATCATTAACGCACGGTTAGCGGTACTATATTTATAATAAAAAATTATGTTATTTTAATGCGTGCATAGTTTTTCAATATATTTAACGTGCGTTGTATAAGTTAAAAATATAAATAAAAGCAGTGTTTTTTGAATGCATTTTTATTAAAACTACTATTCAATAATACACAAAATATATTTTGAATCTACATAATCACAAAGCCAAACTTTATTTTCTGATAAATAAAACTTGATACCGTCTTCATACATCTGTTTTGCATTTATTTTTATTACAACTGGCTTTCCATGACGTTCACCTACTTTTTTGGCAATATCTTCTGTTAATGATAAATGCACATGAAGCCTTTTCATTTTTTTAATACCTTCTATTTTTATGATATCTATATTATTTACAGAAGTTCCATGAAATAAAATATCTGGAGGTTCTTTCTCTTCAAACTCTAAATCTACATCTATACTATGCCCCTGATTTGCCCTTATTAAAGTATGATTTTCATTAAAACTAAATCTATTTTTATCATTATAAAGCACCACTCTCTCAAGTATATCTTTATCAATATTTTTTCCTTTTGATTTTATTTTTTCTATTAGTTCATAAACATTAGCCCAGCCGTCTTTTGATAATTTAAGCCCTATATACTCTGGTCTGTGCCTCAATACCATACTTACAAACTTACTAATTTTTACTTCTTCTTTATTTAATTTATTTAATTTATCATTCATCATTTTTATTTCCTAGCCTTTAATAAATAAAAAATAATATCAATCTAAAATTATGTCAACTATATTAATTATGCCTTGTAAAAAAATTATTTTGTTTTAATATATATAACAAATATTTTTAAGGATTGTATTATGGCTGTTATAGGTTTATCTGGAAATCTTTTATATGAAAATAGTTCTATACCAAAAGCATTTGTTAATCGTTCATATGCTGATTCTGTTATAAGATCAAAAGGAATACCTTTTTTAATGCCTATTACAGAAGACGAAGAAATAATAAAAAAAATGGCTGAAAATGTTAACGGAATTATTATGACTGGAGGTGTTGATGTTCACCCTTTTAGATTTAATGAAGAGCCTATAGAAAAAATCGGTACTATATCCGCTGAAAGAGATGATTTTGATTTTAAATTGATGAAATATGCTTCTGAAATGAATAAACCAATACTGGGAATATGCAGAGGGATACAGGTTATAAATGTATATTTCGGAGGCACTTTAATACAGGATATACCTACTCAAAGAAATACAAATATACTACATAGCCAAACTGCCGAATATCATGTTCCTACACATAAAATACAAATAGTAAAAGACAGCATTATCTATGATATGCTTGGTGAGAGTTCAGAGGTTAACAGTTTTCACCATCAGGCTATAGATAAAGTATCTAAAGACTTTAAAGTAACAGCTACTGCAAAGGACGGCATAGTTGAATCTATAGAATACAAGAAAAAAGATTCTTTTATTTTAGGCGTACAATGGCACCCAGAATTAATGAGTGCTAAAAGTGTAAAAATGCAGAATATTTTTGATATGTTTGTAGAAGTATGCAGGTCAAGAAAATAATCATAAAAAATAATTTTTATTTTATTAAAAATATTTATATTTTTGATTTTAGTAAATACTAAAATTTTTAAGTTTGTCAATTTTTTTGTTGTTCTTCTTCAAACCGTACCCATACTTAACAGTATTTCCTTCGATTGTAGGCAGACTTCGTACAAAAGAAATGAGTCATTGTTGTTGATACTTTTTGATTATGCCTTCAGTTTTTCCTGAATTCTTTGAGGTGATAAAATATGCTATTTCATCAATTTCTTCATCAAGAAGTAATACTGACGGAAACCATATTCCAGCACCTGCATTTAACTCTTTTATTTTGAATATTAAATTTATATAATCTGAATTAGAATCAAATTCATATTCACTATATAATAATTCAATAGTTTCTATATGATTTTTTCCAATGTATATTTTGTTTAAGAGCCATAGATATTGCACAGTTTTAGTTTAAAAAAAGGAGGTATTCCTTATAATTTAAATTATCACAACAAACAAAAAGGAATACCTA
>NZ_CASEGO010000191.1 GCF_949287625.1 uncultured Brachyspira sp.
GCTAAATTTAGCAATTTATCCCACATATAAAACATAATTAGTACGATTTAATAATAATTTCAATACTTGCACTTTTTGCAACTTTTTGCGGCGGGAAAAAGTTGAATAAAAAAAAATTGACAAACTTAAAAATTTTTAGTATAATGCCTAAAATATTTTAATACAATACAAAGGAAGTTAAAGGAATGTTTATGAAAAAAATTATATTAATAATAGCTTTAAGCATTTTAATAAGCTGTAACAACAAATCTAATAACACACAAAACAATACAACAGCAAACATAACAATCACTAATAATACCGCTCAAAATACAAATCAAATTATAAATCAGCAAACAACTCCAACAAGAAAGAAAAAAATAGGATTTAAAAATATATATCCTATCAAACCATATACAGAAGCAGAAATTGATGAGATATTATACAAAACCATTGACGCAGAATTAGCAAATTATGGAATATCTGATAATTCCAAAAAAGAAAGAAGAGAAGAAGAAAAACAAAAAATGCAGAATATTAAAGATTTACTTTTGGAAGGGATAAACAGCAAAGATGAAGATGGAAACGGCGTATTGACTCTAATGCAGAAACTTGACTATAGAAATTATGCTTATAATGATTTAGTGAAATGGCTTGTTGAACATGGAATTAGTTTAGATGATACTAGAATATTAGATTATAATTATACTGATAATATGATAGATTATTTATTAGAATCAGGAGTTAATTTTGATTATAATACAATATATAATAAAATTGACTTAAAAAATAATAATTATAATTTAATATCAAAATTGATTAAAAAGTTAGAATCTGCAGGTTATTATTTTTCTGATATAGATTATCAATTACAAAGCGACTTATTATTTCAGTCCATTTTAGCTGATAATTTGGATTTAGTAATATTATTTTTAAAACTTGGTTGTGATATTAATTCCATAAACAGAATGAGTGATGGTTATGTGGGAACTCCTTTAATGTATAGTGTATATTATGAAAAGTATGATATTATGGATTATTTAAAAGAGAAAAATGCGGATATTACTATTCACTGCTTTCAAGATACAGAAGAATTAGAAAGTATTCATACTTATGATCGTCATATATCTTTTGTATTGATGGAAAATTTTCCTGTTTTAAATCCTACAAATTTAATTAATACTGTTATCACTGGAAATAATAATGAAGATTTGATGATAAGAATATTAAATAAAATATCTCAAACTTTTAAATTTGCAGATACCAGCTATATTTATTCGCCTGCCTCACAAACTGAATTTACAAACAATAATGAAAAATATATTTTAATACAAAGTCATATATTAAATGAAGAATATGTAGAAAATCTTATATCAATGGAAAAATATGTACATGATTTTGAAGTAAACGATAAATATTTTAATTATGTAACTATATGGAAAAGAGATAAAAACGATAAAAATAAAGCACAGTTTATAACAGGCTTCTATCCAATGCAAAATGATGACTATTCACAAACTTATGATATTGCTTCATCAGGAAATTACATTACAATAGAATCAACAGATGACGGTACATATTATTATACATTTATAATAGAAAATAATGATTTTTATTTAGATAAATTTTCTATGGAAAAGTATAATAGATCAGACAATAACAAAAAAGAAGAAGAGCATTATTATAATTATAAGAGAGATGCTGCTAAATTTAATCACACAAGCAGAATAAAAGCTATTGATTTAGAAAGAGGTTTCTTTAATAATTTAATAGAAGAATACAATAAATAAAAAAATAATAAAGGGCTTTAGTTTTTTAATTAACTCAAAGCCATTTATTGTTTCATTGATTATAATTTTTCTATTTCTTCTATACCCAATCCTGTTAATTCACTAATCATGTTAATATCCATATTTTTATTTTTCATATTTCTAGCTAGAGAATATTTTTCTTGTTCTATACCCTGTTCTATACCTTCTCTTATACCTTCTTCTTTACCTTTCTTAATTCCTTCTTCTATTCCTAATCTTCTTTCTTCATCAAGCATTATTTGATTACCGTATAGATAAGCCTCTTTCTTTTCATATTCCATCATCATCAATTTACTTTTTACAAAATTATTATATTTTTTCTGTACTTCTTCCATTATAGGTTTTTCTTTTACTATTTCAGACATAGATGCCTCCAAATTTTTACTTGTAAAGATTTTGAGCCAGTAATTTAAATCTTTAGATAAT
>NZ_CASEGO010000192.1 GCF_949287625.1 uncultured Brachyspira sp.
CTCACTATATGATATGGGACTTGATAGAAAAGATTTCTGGGTATTATGTTTTTCTGTGATGATACTATGGGCAGTATCCTTTATGCAGGAAAGGGGTATCAAAATCAGAGAAACACTTGCAAAGCAGAATTTAGTATTTAGGTGGATAATATACTGGATAGCCATTTTTGGAATACTGACTTTTGGTGTTTATGGATCAGGTTATGATGCAAGTCAGTTTATTTATTTTCAATTTTAGGGGGAAATAAAATGAATAATAAAAAAATATGTATATTTGGTATTTTATTTATAATTATAACTATTTATTTATTTATTAAACTTGATAATATATTTACTTATAAAAGTACTGCTGATGAACAATTATTTTCATATTATAAAAATAAATCTGATTTAGATGTCCTATTTGTTGGAACCAGTCAAATGTTTAATGGAATTATACCAATACAGTTATGGAAAGATTTTGGTATAACATCATACAGTAGAGCAAAAGATGCTCAATTTTATAAAGTAAGCTATTATATTATACAAGAAGCGGTAAGGATTAAAAAACCAAAAATAATAGTTATGGATATGCTGTATTTATCACATTTACAAGATCTTGCAAGTGGTTCTAAACAAATAAATTGGATGAAAATCTCATATGATAAATATAAAGGTTTTAAAGATATATTTCCAAATGAAAGTTTTATAAATTTTTTTTCGTATAATTATTATCATACAAGATGGAAAAACTTACAATCTATTGATTTTTATACAGATTCAAAATATGTTTCTCTTGGTTATCTAATAGCACCAAGAATATGGAGGGTTAATCCAATACAAGCATTTGATACAAGTGAGCATACTACTCCATTAGATAAATTAGGTGAAGATACAGTAATATATGCTAATAAGATTGTAGAACTATGCAAAAAAAATAATATAAGTATTATATTTGTTAAGTTCCCTCAAACATTAAATACATTAATAGAAAGTAGAAATAATCTATTTGATGATTTTTGTAAAAAAAATAATTATAATTTTATAGATTTTAATAAACTTATAGATGTTATTGGGATTGACATTACAAAGGATTTTTATGATAGAAGTCATTTGAATAGATATGGTGCAGAAAAGATAACATCATACATGGGGAATTATTTAATAAATAATTTTAATATAGCTGATAAAAGAAATATGATAGAATATAAAGATTGGAATAAAGAATATGAGGTGTATAAACGAGTAATTAATAAAGAAACATTGTCTAGGCTTAAATCATTTCAAGAATGGCAAAACTTAGTTTTTTATGATAACTATACGGTAATGCTTTCCATTAATGGTGATATTTTAAAAAACTTACCAGAAACCCTAAAAAATGATTTAAAATCTTTTGGGCTTAAAAAATACAATACAAATAAAGCAAATATGCGATATGCTGCTATAATAGATGATAATAAAGTATTCTTCGAAGAAATATCTAATAAACCTGTTACATATAAAGGCAGAATGAAAAGCGTAGTAAACCTGCTTGTATCTTCTGATGGCAAAGCTACAATAAATGTAAGCGGCAAGCCAAGAAGTAAAAACAGATATGGTATTAACTTTGTAATATATGATAAAGTAAACAGGGAAATAGTTGACAGCATATGGCTTGACCCATCAAATTTTAATCAGGTAAGAAGATAAATATTATATTATAAAGCAGGTGACAATATTGATATTTTAATAACAGCTTAAATTTCGCAGGTTTTTTACAGCTATTTTTTTATGTTTTATATTTCTGCTTGACATTTTCTATAAAATAAAAATAATTACAAATATGAATAAAGTAAAAACTATATTATTAATTACAGTTTTATTATTACTTGCAGGTTGTGAGAAATATTTTTTCTTTCCTAAACAGCAGCTTTTTTATATGCCTGAAACATGTGCCCATAACCCTGAAAATATCCTTGTAGAAACTAATGAAGGCAAACTTCTTCACGGCTGGTATTTTAAATCAAAAGTAAAAAATCCTAAGGGAACAGTATTTTTTCTTCACGGCAATTCAAATAATATAAGCACAGAAAGTGTTGCAATGATATGGCTTGTAGATAAAGGCTATAATGTATTAACCTTTGACTACAGAGGATATGGCATATCTCAAGGGAAGCCTGATATAAAAGGCGTTCTGCAGGACGGTGACGGTTTAGAGTATACAGAGGCAGTCTTTAAAGACAACAAAGTAGATAAAAGAAATATGGTGCTTTATGGGCAGAGTTTAGGCGGGGCAGTAGCTGCTCATATTGCAAGGTATTCACCTTATGCAGATAAATTTAAAGTGCTTGTATTAGAATCAACTTTTACTTCATGGCGTAGTATTGCAAAAGAAGTGGCAGCCAGTAATTTTTTTACATGGTTGTGGCAGTACCCTGTAAGTTGGAGTATACCAAAAGAATATTCTACTATTGATAATATTAAATACAGTAAAATAAAAAATACAATTATAATACACTCAGAGGCAGATAATCTTGTAAAATTTGATAATGGAGATGCTATTTATCAAATGGCACATGAACCAAAAATTTTCTTGAAAGATAATATATCAAACCATGCACAAATTATGAGTAACCCACGGGTTAGAAAAGAATTTTTAAATGCATTAGATACTTATTTAAATTAAATTATTTATTTTAATGAAAAATTTAAAGTAAAACTTAAAATTTATATGTTTTTATATAATCTGCATCACCCCCATTTTTTTTATTGAATACCTTATAAGTGATTAATATTATTTAAGAAAAAAGCGATTTTATATGGAAAAAGCCTCTAAAAATTG
>NZ_CASEGO010000193.1 GCF_949287625.1 uncultured Brachyspira sp.
ACATATACGAAGAAAATAAAATTATATGTAAAATTTTTTAAAAAAATAAAAAATGAAAAAAATTCTATTTTTTTCATTTTTTTAATACTATAATAAAAAAATTATCTGGCATACATCTGACTGTTTCTTGCTTTATAACTATTCATAAGTTTGTAAACCTCATCAGGATTTAAAGCCTGTTCTACATTAATAGTAACATTCCAAATATCGCCTTTAGAAAAACCCTTATCCTGTAACTGAGCATTACTTTGAACTTGTATTTTACCAGCTTTATTTGTTACAATCTCAGCCCCCATCTCACCTACTATGGCAGAGCCTCCGTCTGGAATAATATACCCTGCTGTACCGAAGGCAAACTGAGGAGCCTCTGGCGGATTAGATTTTACACTGTCTAAAGCATTAGCTGATGATACTATACCAGAAGCAGCAGAAATAGCAGATGATATTGCAGTAGCCGATATTACAAGTCCCGCTGCAAAACCAACAGGTCCTCCCTGAGCAAATGAAGAAGCCACCCCCAAAGCGGATTGTGCTATAGCAAGCGAAGGTATTAAAACTGCATCCGCTATAGCTTTTGCTTTTTCCATTTCTGCTAGTTTTACGTTATTATCCCACTCAGCATACGCTTTATTATACTCTGCCTGTGCAAGCTGTTTTTCAAGCAATTCTCTTTGAACTTGTATTTCTTTTTCTTTCTGTAAGTCTTCTTTTTCTCTATCCTGTTTTTTCTTTAACTCTTCCTGCTTTATGCGTATAGCTTCGGCACTCATAGCATCTTTGCTTTCAATTGCAAGTTCAAGCTCTTCATCAAGCCTTGATAAATAATTTTCATAATCCTCATCGTCCAGAGTTTTCTTATTTTCTCTTAACTCTGCCTGATAATCATCAAACTCCTGTAATTTATTTTTAGCTTCTTCTATTGCCTCATCATAAGAGCTTAAATCATAATGAAAAAAATCTGAAAAACTGGCACTTAAATCTTTATATATACTTGATATACTTGATAGAGAGTCTTTTATTTCACTAGAAAAACTTTTTATATCGGCTTTATTTATACTATTATCAAGCGAGTTTATAGAAGTTTCTATATTATCTATAGAAGTTTTTGCCTCTGCAGCTGAACTTGAAAACTCATTAAAAGAATCCTTTGAAGCATTAAAAAATAAAGAAGTTTCATATGCTGAATTTATTTTCTTTATACTTTCTTCTATATTCTGCAATTCTTTATTTGTACTTGAGAAATTATTACTCATACTTTTCAACCTTTATATAAAAAACTCAATAATATCAAATGAAAAAATTTAATTATAAACTTTCAAAGCCTTATCTATCAAAATCTTAAATCTAAAAACAGCATAATTAAGACCTAATCTCAAATAATCATCTTCATCATAACGGCAATATATAAATCTTCCGCTTATTATCTGATACCAAGCCTCAAGTATTATTTTGTTCCAAAACAAAGAAGCTGTATACAGACTTATAAGAGAGTCATTAAAATAACAAAAGTCATCATATTTAACTTCTCTATTATTAAAAGCATAATTTACAAGATTATCAATTTCTGTCTGCTCTATTATAGAAAAATGATATAAATTACCCGCTACATAATTCTTCTCTCTAGCAAAAAACTTTTTATCACCTGTGCAAACTCATTAATATCTTTAGTGCTCCATTCATCAAGAAGACTTACAGCAAGCGTACCATTTATTCTAACATCAAGCCATTTAAAAATATCATCATTAATAATTTTCTCTTCTTTCTCTCTTACATATTTAAGGTTTTCATTAAAGCTAGGACGATTAATAGATATTACATCATCGCTTTTAAACTTACTTCCTAAAGTAGAGCGGCTGAACACTTTAACAGGAACAATATTTTCTCCGTCATCTTTATAAACAATTTCTTCTACAATATATCTGTTAAAAAAATCAACGCATTTAAATTCTAACTTTTCCATTTATATACTCCTTAATTTTTTCACTGATAGACTATGACAATTACATTGTCATAGGTTCAAAAATATAAGGAGATTTTATATACTCCTTAATTTTTTCA
>NZ_CASEGO010000194.1 GCF_949287625.1 uncultured Brachyspira sp.
GAAAGAATTAAATATAGATTAAATGGCTTGAGTCCTGTAAAATACAGAACTCAAACCGCATAAATTTAAATCTGTCCAAAAATTTGGGTTCGCCTCAAAAAAGTCAGGGCTTTTTTGTTTTTATATCTCTATTATTTATAAAAAATCAAAAACTATTATTCAGAAAATGATATATCCAGCTGTTTTTAATAACGATATGATTATCCATATAAGTATAGCTTTTATTGTACTTACTATTTTTGTCTCCTGTTATTAGAGTTGTTATTTAATGTATACGCAGATATTGATTATTTATTTATTTATTTTAACCTAACTGACATGAATTTTTATGTGTCATATAAAGATGAATAGTATTTATAAAAAATCTAAATATTGTTGGATATTGCTATAAAAAAATATTATCTTTTCTAAAATATATTATATCATATTGTTGTAGTTTTTGTTCCATTTCTTCATAAAGTATACTTATTATAGATGAATGTTTACAAAAGTTTTTGTAAAAAATGTTTTTAAGTGTATCAAATTCATTTATAAACATATCGCCTAATTTCTAAAATCATTATCTTTATCTGCAATTTTTTTCATAAAGTAAACATAGTAATAGGTGTAATATAAAGATAAAAATCTATATAAATTAATGAAAATAATATTATTTCTAATATTAATATAGAGTGATAAATCATTTTTAGTTATATGTTTATTTGTAAAAAATAATATATGTATTACTAATTATTTTATAAATTATTTCCAAATAGATTGACAAAATATGAAAATTAATATAATTTATATTAAATGTTTTTAGATATTATCAGGAGCATATTATGTATAAGATTTTTCTGTCACATAGCAGTAATGATAAAAGCTATGTAGAGATAGTTGCAAAAAAATTAAAAAAATATAATTTAGTGTATGATTCTTGGACATTTGATGCTGGCGAGAAAACTATTGATGAAATCTATAAGTCTATAGAAGAAACTGGTTTATTTGTGCTATTTATTTCTGAAAGTTCACTAAAAAGTGCATGGGTGAAACGTGAAATATTTAAAGCTAAATCTTATATTAAAAATGGAAAAATAAAACGTTTTTATCCTATTATAATTTCTAAAACCATTACTTATGACCATGAAGATATACCAAAATGGATAAAAGAAGAATATAATTTACATTATATATCTAAACCTGTTCTTTGTTCACGAAAAATAGAACAAAAATATCGAGAAGTTGTATGGGAGCTGAAACCAAATATTAAGCATATTGATAGTATTTTTGTAGGTAGAACAGAGGAAATTTCTATACTAGAACAAAGACTAGCAGATTTTAATAAAAAAACAACTTGTATAATAGCTAGCGGTTTAAAAAGTATAGGTCGTAGAAAATTTCTATATCATTCCTTAAAGAAAAATTATATTATGCGAGAAACATATCAGCCATATGTTATTTCGCTAGATGAAAGACAATCTATAGAAGACTTAATCTTATCACTATATAATTGTGCATATACAGATATTCAGGAAAGTCTTATAGAGAATTTAATTGTAAATTCTATTGATGAAAAAATTAATATTTTACTTGAAATTTTTAATGAACTTTATGAACAAAAAGAGATAGTTGTTATTGAAGATAATCATTGTATTGTTCAACGAGATAGCAGTATTGTTCCATGGTTTAATACATTTGTTGAAAGGTGTGATTTAGATAAATTGGTCCTATGTTTATTAAGCGAACAGATGGTTAGATACAGTAAGGATAATTCTGATAAAATATTCCATATAAAAATACCACCTTTAAATAAACAAGATAGAGCATTATTATTAAATGCTGTACTGTCGCATAATAAGATGGAATTAACTTCTACTAATAAGACTTATTTATTAGAAGTATTTACAGGATATCCAGAACAAATATTTTTTACAATTAATTTAGGGTCTAGACTAGTATCTTTTATTTTTCAAAAAAAATTTTTTCTATGAGATTATAGAAATTATCATGTCTATAATTAAATCTAACCTCACTTTCTT
>NZ_CASEGO010000195.1 GCF_949287625.1 uncultured Brachyspira sp.
GCTCTTGACTGAATAACTTTATTCTGGTATTCATAGAGCAGGATATGTAAAAATATAATCATAGAAAACTGAATTTACAGACTTTTTTTCACAGGCTCTAATAGGTTAGATATCAGCATTATTGTTACTATTATATAATAACAAAATAATAAAATAGGATTAAATATTTTATTTATTTTTATCATCTGGACACCTCCCCTTTTGAAAATAATATTTAAAAACATTATCATTAACTACATATGATAATATATTATAAGCATTTATTAAAATGCCTTTTATGTATTCATCATATATAGAGAAACCCAGTATCACCCTCTGGTATATTAATTGTATATATATCTTTTAACTCAAAATTAGACCACATCTGTGCTGCATCTGCACCACCTAACAACACACTTTCACTAAATTCACAATATTTACCTATTGTACCAAAATGAATATTAGACCAAGCATCATATGGTATAGCTTTAGCTTACCTGTTGATATGACTTATCCAGTTTACAATATTATAAAATATTAGTTTAATCATTTGTTTTTATTAATTCTGTTCTGCTTAAATTAATAGTAAACAAAGGTTTATCCATATATATACATAATGCTGTATTATCAGCAGGGTTATATGTCACAGAATAATATCCATAACAACAGTTATCAATGATATCATGATATAATACATATTGTAATATAAATGTTTTTGTAACAATAACACTATCGCCTTTAAATTTGCATATATTTTTATCAGAATGTGATGATTTATAATCACTATATGACATCAGTTTAAAACTATTATCTTCATAATAATCTATACTATTTGTATTATTTTTGTAATTCTGTTCTGCTGTTATTAGTTTATCATATAGAAAATTAACTTTTTCTTCTGATAAAGGTAAATCTACTCCTATCATGTTTACCAATATAAACAATAGTAAAAAATTAAATACATTAAACCATAATATCCAAAGCAAATACTTTTTAAATTTATGTAATTTTTTCATTATATCACTCAAACATTATTATAAAGATTTTTATAATGTCATAAATTAGAAAAAATACAATAGCATTTGCAAAAAGCAACATACTGAATAATACAACATAATACTTTAATAACATTTCAAGTGTATCAAAATGGATTGAAAAAGTATTAGAAAACATATCATATAAATTACTTCCTGTAATTATACTATATATAAATACAAAAGGAAAACTAAGTACAATAAACACAATAACAAATATTACAGGCAATGTTAATGCAGAACCATAACTGCCTAGTATTATTAGTTTAATATATTCTTTAACTCTTTCCATAGTTTTTTACCTTTGTAGCGTTCTGTTTTATAATACTTAATAGTTTTTATACTATATATATATTTGTTAAAATATAGTATTTTGATTATTTGTTTTAACTATCTTTGCACTAAATGGGTTTGTTCTTGATATTTTTCCATCTATACATAATGCTTTATTTGACTCTTTATTATATGATATTTCATAATATCTAGTGCAATTATCTATTATATCATAGTAAAATTTTACTCGATAAAGATTAACTGGAAATGAAAAAATATTTTTATATTGAATATAGGCAATAGCTTTATTGTGTAACTCAGAACCTTCATTACCCTCATAAAGTTTTAAATGAAATTTATCATTTTTAAAATTTGATTTACCTGTTATTTCCAAAATAGATAAATTATCAGACAGACTTAATACTGTTTGTTCAGAAAGTTGTGGACTAACATAAAAGTCTTTACCTCCTAGATAAATTGGTAACATAAAAAAAAATGCTGGAAATGTGATAATAAAAAATATAATATTTTTTATAAGTCTTTTCTTTTTAATATTATGCATATTTTATGATTCCTTAAAACAGATATAATAAGCCATAAATTATAAAATTTACAATAAAAGCATACGCAAAAGGATATACAAGTAATAACTGCCCAATTATATTTCCATTATTAAATAAGATTGTTAATGATAAATATAATAGGTGAGCCTGTGAAAAAAAGTCTGTAAATAGTGGCAACTTAAGTTTTCTATGATATATTAAAAAAATATGAAAGGAGCTTAAGTATGGCACGAAAGAAGAA
>NZ_CASEGO010000196.1 GCF_949287625.1 uncultured Brachyspira sp.
ATGTAAAACATTAAATTAAACAATAATTAATATTATTTAATTTAACATAAAATAATAAACTTGTAAAATTGTTTGTCAAGTAATTTTGAAACAAGTCTATTATAAACTATTTTTTGATAATAAAAAATAAAAAAATATCTTGACAAATTTCATAGATATGTTAATATTACTATATAAAGTAATATTACTAAGAAAAACATTTTAATTTAAGGATTTATGATTATGAAAAACAGTAATAAAGGGTTCTTCGGTAAATTCGGCGGGAGATTCGTACCAGAACCATTAGAGAAATTATTAATTGAATTGGAAGAAGCATTTGCACATTACATTAATGACAAAGAATTTTTAAGCGAGCTTGAGGAATTAAGAGCTGATTTTATAGGAAGACCTACTCCCTTAATGTACGCTAAAAACTTATCTGAAAAAATCGGCGGTGCTAAAATATATGTGAAACTTGAAGGCTTAGCAAATACAGGAGCACATAAGATTAACAATTCAATAGGACAGGCACTTTTAGCCAAGAAGATGGGAAAGAAGAAGATTATTGCAGAAACAGGAGCAGGTCAGCATGGACTTGCCACTGCTGCTGCATGTGCCAAGCTAGGACTTGAATGTTCTATATATATGGGCGAGATAGATGTAAAAAGACAGCAGCCTAATGTAGCCTCTATGGAACTATACGGAGCTAATGTAGTGTCGGTAACCAGAGGAGGAAGAGGACTTAAAGATGCTGTTGATGCGGCATTAGAAGATTGGGTTAAAGATTTAAAAGATACTCACTATTTGCTTGGAAGTGCAGTAGGACCTAGCCCTTACCCTGATATTGTCAGGACTTTCCAATCGGTAATAGGGAAAGAATTGGATAAACAAATACAAGAAAAGAATTTGAATGTTAAAGCTATGATAGCATGCGTAGGCGGCGGTTCTAATGCTATAGGATTTTTTGAGCCTTTTATAGAAAGAGAAAATCCAAAATTAATAGCTGTTGAAGCTGGCGGTATAAGCATGAACCTCGGAGAAAATGCCATTAGAATGAAAAACCCTTATGCCAAAGATGTTGCAGCTCAGGGGTATATGAGCAAATTTATATTAAAAGAAAACGGCGAAATATCAGAAACTATGTCTATATCTGCTGGTTTAGACTATCCGGGAGTTGGTCCTCAGCTTGCATATTTGGGAGAATCTGGAAGAATAGAGTTTACTTATGCTACTGACAAAGAAGCAATTAATGCAGTTAAAGAGTTTGCTAGAAATGAGGGAGTAATATTTGCATTAGAAAGTGCCCATGCTGGTGCTAAGGCTATAGAATATGCCAAACAATACACAAAAGATGATGTAATTATAGTTAATATGTCTGGAAGAGGAGATAAAGATATATTCATAACTTCTCCGATATTCAGAGCAGACAAATGGAAAGAATTTTTAAAAAGTGAATTAGAAAGATTAGAAAAAAACATAGACATTCACAAATTTTAGCCTCCGATATATATTTTTTATTTATAGGTTTTTGTTTATTATTTATTAATATTCAAAAGCCTATTTTTTTAAAAAATTTTCAATTTTTTTTACTTGCATATTTAATTTTTTACGTATATAATTAATAAAGGGATAGTTATACGGTAAAAAATTAACGGAGTTATTATATGAAAAAGAACTTTATTAATAAGAAAATGTATTTTTTACTTCTTTTATTGATTTTGATAGTAGTATTGATAATGTCATGTAAGAAGATTAATTTATTAAGCCCCACATATATACCGCCCCCAACAGCATTTCCAAATATAGAAGATGATAAAGAAGAAATACCAGTGACTGGTATGTTTTAGCTACTAATGAATACCAATACGACCCCAACACAAAAACACTTAAGCCCGCAGGCAAAGGAGCAGTATTAAGAATAGAGAAAGACGGAAAAACAATAACCAAAATACACAGCATTAATTCAGGAGATTTAGAACAAACAGAGTATTGGACTAATCTAAATTCAAAAAAATTAATAATAGAAGCAAATAAAGTATCAATACCATCAAAACCCGAACAAAAATCATATGGTAGTTATGAATATAAAATAAAATTTGAAAAATTAAATATTGTAACTTATGTTCCCGAAGCTTATTACTATCCTTTTGGTGCTTATTCAAATTATACTATAGATTTTATCAGCAGAGAATCAGACAGCCTTATAAATTGGGCATACTCAGCAAATAGAGAAAAGAAAACTTATTATATTCCGCAGCCTAATAAAGATAATCCTACTATACAGGGAAGATATGGTGTACATAGTTTAAATTTTTCATCACTATTTTATCTTAAGGGCAGATTATTTCTTTTCGTTCAGGAAAGCCCTATTGATACAAATCCTACAGGATACAGAGATCCTTCTGCTCCTAAATTTACTATTGGAATGAGATATTATAGTGTTGATGTAAATAAAGATACTTCAGATAATAATAATTGGGTAGAACATAAATTTCCTCTACGCGAAGGAAGAAATGCAGCTATAGATATTCTTTATGAATCAAATAAATTATATGTAAAAGAAAATGGGCATGATATTTATTATGAGTATGATAATGCTTTGGGTTGGGAAGATGTCTGGACTCCTGCTGAAGATGCCTCAAAAATATGGTCAACAGAAGATGGTATAAATTGGAAAGAAGAAAAAGATGTAGATACCTATAAACTTGAAATATATAAAACAATAGGTAATTATACAGTTCCTTTATTATCATACGAACCTCCTGACGGTACGCCTTTCGAGCCTTCATACACTGAGTTAAACGGCAAGTATTA
>NZ_CASEGO010000197.1 GCF_949287625.1 uncultured Brachyspira sp.
ATAGCTATTCCTTTTTGTTTGTTGTGATAATTTAAATTATAAGGAATACCTCCTTTTTTTAAACTAAAACTGTGCAATATCTATGGCTCTTAAACAATTTAATAATTTTTTTGTTTAAGAGCTATAGATATTCTTTTTAGTTTAATAAAAGCAGGTATTTCTTATAATTTAAATAAGCACAAATAAACAAAAAGGAATACCTATGCAACAATATAATACAAATCAGAAAAATAGTAATAATTATTAATAAAGCTAAAAATAAAAGAGTGCATGCTATCAAATTTAATATTAGTATTCGAATTTATTATTACTAGTATAAAAAGAAAATATAAAATAGGTCTACGGTCATTGAGAGAATATTAAAAAATATTATTTATATCAAAATAAAAAGAAGAAAATAAGAAAAACATAGCAGAAAGCATGCTTTTTATATTAAAGAAGTTGTCATGTATGCGGCATGACTGTGAAGCCTTGCAAATCTAAAATTTAAAAATTTATTTTTTCATAAACTGTATTTGTTTAGGTATATACAAAATTATTTTAATAGTTAAACTGTATGCTTATAACAGTTTAACTATTTTTAATTATTATTTTTTATTAGTGGCATTATATTCTGTTATATTAGTTTGAAATTTTTTTGTAAGCTCATCATTATAATAGAATTCCATATTATTACTGTAGAGCACTGCATTTAATTTGTTTCCGTTTTCATCAAGAGTAAAATAAAAATCCTCTTTACTGAATAACTCCATAGTATATACAGCTTCATTCTTACTTTTTATTTCTTTTACAGAAGTAGTAGCTAAAGTTATTAATGAACCTAGAGGATCAATCACAGTTTTTTCATCACCCACCAAAACTTTATCTGCTATGAAAAGTATTGATTGATTTTTAGTGTTTGTGTAGAATTTATTGCAGGCATTTTTGAACCAGCCGTCATCTTTGCTTTGGCATGATATAAATAACAATGCTGAAACTGCTATTAAGAATTTTAGTTTCATTTTTATTCTCCTTAAATTATAAATTAATTATTTTTTATTCTCTGAAATTAGGATTATGTTTTAATGTGCCTTTTATATAATAAACATCATCTCCTATAGTAAGAGAAGCATTTATATAAAGCTCTGACTTTTCATATCTAAAAGTTGATGTTTTAAATATTATAGGCGTATCATTATTTTCTGCATATACTACTGCATGTATAGAAAATTCTGATGAAGATATTTCAACTATATTTTTTGCTTGTATTTCACTGTTTATATATAAATCTTCTAAAGGCAGTTTTATTAATAAAGTACCATTATCTCTGTACGTATTTCTTGAGCCCAAAACTCTCATTTGTGTTTCACCTAAAGAAGAATTATTTTTAGTTATTTGTACAAAACCTACACAAAATCTGTCATTCCAGCTTTTATTTATACCCCTGTTCCATATTCAGGCACTCTGAGATTATTTTGTTTTGTATATGATCTTTGATTAAAATAAAATAAACATATTAAAGATAAAGCAAAAATAAAGTGTATATTTATTTTGTTCATTATTTTTATAATCCTTTTTATATTTTTAAATTTATTAAAAGATAATATTAATCCATTTTATTGACTATAAATTATTTTGATATTAAAAATCAAGGGTTTTACTTGATGTTGTATAAAGTAAAACCCTTTTTATATTTTGTTTAGAAATAGGAATTATTATTTATAGCTAGGATCTATTGGTGTACCTTCTATAGGAGTTACGCTTGTACTGCTTTCTGAAAATTTAACTCTTCCTTTTAAATTATAAGTTTCAGTTACAGCTTCTTTATCTTTTTCTTTTGTAATTTTTGTTAATGTAACACCCACCTCATCCATTTCTAGGAATGTAGCAATTTTTATTTTTTCGCCTTTTAATTCAATATATTCTAATTTTTCTTCAGTATTATTTAAAACATAAAGTGTATGTATATCGTATCCATATGCAGTGTGTACTATATTTTCTGGAAGTATTCTTATAAGATCTGATGTAAATCCTAATGTTTTTAACAAAGGCATTTTTACTAAAATACCGCCTTCATATTTTCCTTGCAGATTTGCATCTTTTGAAGATGTGCTTAATAAAAAGTCATTTGCAGATGTTAGATTTTGTGGATTGTTACCTGTTAAAGTAAAAGGCGAATCTGTAGTAGGAGCATATTTATATTGTCTGTAACTGCTGCCTACTCCTTCTCCGTCTGTTGTAACAGTTGGAAGTCCTGAAGAGCTTCCGCCGCCGTTGTTATCACCAGGTCCTGTTTTGTCTTTGTTGGAACAGCTGATAGACAAAAGCCCTGCTAAAAATAAAGTGAAAATAATTGATAAAATCTTTTTGTTCATATTGAACTCCTTTGAATTGTTTTTATATAAACATGAATTCATGTTTATTGCTAGTTATCATACCATCAATATATATTTAAAATAATTTAAATGTTTAAATACATTTAAATTTAAATTTAAATGTATTTATAAATTTATTTTATTATAAATTACTAATCTGAAAAAATCAATACAAATTTTATT